>NZ_JAKGBH010000068.1:0-18814 GCF_021532515.1 Pseudoalteromonas sp. PAST1
CTGTATCTGTGGTGTCTAACGACTCTTGAACGACTTTTATTTTAAATTCGAGGGAATATCTACGCTGTGACTTTACTTTCATGATTACTGACTCCAAAAAGGTGTCTACTTTTATGGAGTCAGATCAGTCAGTTTCTGATAGCTGACAGCTTCAAACTGATAGCTAAAAGAAAACCCAGCCGGAGCTGGGTTTTTAAAGCGAGGTGCTTAGGAGGTGATGTTTATCACATCATGCCGCCCATACCACCCATGCCGCCCATGCCGCCCATATCTGGAGCAGCTGGCTCATCTTTCGGGATTTCAGCAACCATTGCTTCAGTTGTGATCATAAGACCCGCGATTGAAGCTGCGTATTGTAGTGCAGAACGCGTTACTTTAGTTGGGTCTAAGATACCCATTTCGATCATGTCGTTGTACTCGCCTGATGCTGCGTTGTAACCGTAGTTACCTTCACCGCCTTTTACTGAGTTAACAACAACAGATGCTTCGTCACCAGCGTTAGTTACGATTTGACGAAGTGGTGCTTCCATCGCACGTAGTGCAACTTTGATACCGTGGCTTTGGTCTTCGTTGTCGCCAGCAAGTTCAACAAGTTTGCTTGCTACGCGAACTAGTGCAACACCACCACCTGGTACAACACCTTCTTCAACCGCTGCGCGAGTTGCGTGTAGTGCATCTTCAACGCGGTCTTTTTTCTCTTTCATTTCGATTTCAGTTGCTGCGCCAACTTTGATTACTGCAACACCGCCAGCTAGTTTAGCCATACGCTCTTGTAGTTTCTCTTTATCGTAGTCAGACGTCGCTTCTTCGATTTGTGCTTTGATTTGTGCAACACGACCATTGATGCCGTCTTCTTCGCCTGCACCGTCGATGATTGTTGTATCATCTTTAGTGATCACAACGCGCTTCGCTGTACCTAGGTCTTCGATTGTCGCTTTCTCTAGCTCTAAACCGATTTCTTCAGAAATAACAGTACCACCTGTTAATACTGCGATGTCTTGTAGCATTGCTTTACGACGGTCGCCAAAACCAGGTGCTTTAACCGCAGATACTTTAACGATACCGCGCATGTTGTTTACAACAAGTGTTGCAAGTGCTTCACCTTCAAGGTCTTCAGCAATGATAAGTAGTGGCTTGCTAGCTTTAGCAACAGCTTCTAATGTAGGTAGTAGCTCACGGATGTTAGATACTTTTTTGTCTACAAGTAGAATGAATGGGTTGTCTAGCTCTACAGCGCCTTTTTCAGCGTTGTTGATGAAATATGGAGAAAGGTAACCGCGGTCAAACTGCATACCTTCAACTACGTCTAGTTCGTTTTCTAGTGACTGACCTTCTTCAACAGTGATAACGCCTGAATCACGGCCTACTTTTTCCATTGCTTCTGCAATAATGTCACCGATTTCTTTATCAGAGTTA
Source organism: Pseudoalteromonas sp. PAST1 (assembly GCF_021532515.1). Classification (NCBI taxonomy): domain Bacteria; kingdom Pseudomonadati; phylum Pseudomonadota; class Gammaproteobacteria; order Alteromonadales; family Pseudoalteromonadaceae; genus Pseudoalteromonas; species Pseudoalteromonas sp. PAST1. The sequence continues at coordinate 1,417 of NZ_JAKGBH010000068.1, forward strand.
GCAGAAATAGTACCTACTTGTGCAATTGCTTTAGTGTCTGCACATGGAACAGACAGTGCTTTAAGCTCTTCAACTGCTGCAGTAACTGCTTTGTCGATACCACGCTTAAGGTCCATTGGGTTCATACCCGCTGCAACTGCTTTTAAGCCTTCGTTTACGATAGCTTGCGCTAATACTGTTGCAGTTGTTGTACCGTCACCTGCAGCGTCATTCGCTTTAGACGCTACTTCTTTAACCATTTGAGCGCCCATGTTTTCGAACTTGTCTTCAAGCTCGATCTCTTTTGCAACAGATACACCGTCTTTAGTGATCACTGGCGCGCCGAATGATTTGTCTAATACAACGTTACGGCCTTTAGGACCTAAAGTTACTTTTACTGCGTTAGCTAAAATGTTTACGCCAGTTAGCATTTTGCCACGTGCGTCACCTGCAAAAAGTACTTCTTTTGCTGCCATGATTAAATTCCTCTTAAATTCTGTAAACGGGTTGCTAAACGAAAAGTAGGATTAGCCTACAATGCCTAGAATGTTATCTTCACGCATGATCAGGTACTCTTGACCTTCGATCTTTTCAACTTTTTCAACATAAGAGCCGAACAGCACAGTGTCACCGGCTTTAACTTCTAATGCTCTTACTTCACCGTTGTCTAAAACACGGCCATTACCAACAGCGATAACTTCTCCGCGAGTTGATTTTTCAGCTGCAGAGCCAGTTAATACAATACCGCCAGCAGACTTAGTTTCTTCTTCTAGACGCTTAACGATGACGCGATCATGTAAAGGACGAATGTTCATTTATTTAGTTCTCCTAACAGTTTCTGAACAGTACAGAAAAAATCTTGTGTTATTGCAGGGGAGTGCTAAGCCACCCGTTGCGTTTCATTGCATTCATTAATGGGGGTGGCTTAAAAAAATCCAAGTACAAAAATTAAAAAATTTTAATCTTTTCGCTCAAATTCACCATCAATAGTTGTAGGTTGATGGTTTGGCTCTTCATGAGTGGTTGTTTTACTATGGTATTGGAAGTGTGCAGAGCCTTGATTTGCCTGCGAACTCATGCGCACGGTCGCTTTACTAGCAAGGCCTGCAGCCAGTTTGTTGCGGATTGCTGGCGTAAGAAGTAAAAAGCCAAAAAAGTCAGTCATGATGCCTGGTGTCATTAATAAAACACCGGCGATAATGACACACAATCCAGTAAATAATTCTTTTGCAGGCATTTGCCCTTGTGCCATTTGTAATTGCACGTTTTGAATCGCGCCCATACCTTGCTGCTTCACTAATTTCGCGCCGACAATCGCGGTCACAATTACAAGCGCTATGGTGGCAAAGCCGCCGATCACTTCACTCACTTGGATGAGTAACGCGATCTCCACAATCGGCACTAAAATAAATAACAAAAACAAAAATCTAAACATAACGCTCTCTAAAAAATGTCATTCTCTTTCGAGTCAGTGAAATATAAATTGGGGTGAGCAGGTCATTTTTCAAGACGGAACCTAGGATCACCTTGCTCGCTACACATTATAGTTACTATCGGCTACTATGGTGCGACTCACGTAATCAAATAAAGGTTCCTTATGACTACGCATTTTCGACTTATTTTTACGACTTGTGCAAATGAGGCTGAAGCCCGTCAGTTGGCACAACATCTAGTTAAAGAAAAGCTAGCTGCTTGTGTGAACATTTTGCCTACTATTGAATCTATTTACATGTGGGAAGGCGAGGTAACTCAAGCTATTGAGAGTAAGTTACTGATCAAAACTAAGTCAGAAAAAATGAATGAGGTGATCCAAACTATCAAGAAATTGCATAGTTATGAGGTGCCTGAAATTCAGGTCGTTGATGTGGCTACGGGCAATTTAGCCTATTTTAATTGGATGGATGAGGTACTTAATTAATGCGATCGTTCCTTTTATTACTTTGTGCATTGTGGCTTATGCCAGCAAGTGCAAGTAATAACAATTTACTTGGAAATCTACTACAACCTGCGGAGCAAACATTTCTCCCGGTTGATCAGGCGTTTGTTTTCGATTTTGACCAGCAAGGCAAAACCTTATTTATTGGCTGGGATATTGCGCCTGATTATTACCTTTACAAAAAGAAAGTCGAAATTATTGCCAAAGGCGCTGATATTGAAGTTCCTGATCTTGGCAAGGGCGTGATTATTGAAGATGAATTTTTTGGTAAGACTGAGGTATTCTTTGATTCGTTAAGTGTGGTTTCTAAGCTCAGCAACGTCACAGAAGGTGCGGTTGTTAAAGTGCGTTTTCAAGGCTGTGCCGAGGCGGGATTATGTTATCCGCCAGAAGTTAGAACCATTCCTTTATCTGTGATTGCAGGTGAGCAAGTATCACAGGCTGCAGATGCGGGGAACGCATTGGCTGCATTAACACAAGCAGCTGATGAAAATGAAGCGTCATCAGCCCCTTCTCAAGAAGTTTCAAAACCAGCTGGTGAGCAGTCATATACCGATAAGCTGGCATCGCAAGGTTTACTAACTAACCTAGTAATCTTCTTTTTAGTGGGTGTTGGTCTTGCCTTTACGCCATGCGTATTCCCAATGTTTCCGATTTTGTCGAGCCTTATTGCGGGTCAGCAGAATTTGTCGACTAAAAAAGCGTTCTCGCTGTCTTTTGTGTATGTACAAGGTATGGCCGTTACTTACGCAGCACTGGGCTTAGTGGTTGCATCATTAGGTGGGCAAGTACAAGGGTATTTACAGCATCCTACTGTACTAATTAGCTTTAGTATCTTATTTGTATTGCTGGCAATGTCGATGTTTGGCTGGTACGAAATCAAGTTACCTAGCGGCATGATGAATAAACTCACTCAGGTTAGTAACCAGCAAAAAGGCGGCAACTATGTTGGCGTATTTATGATGGGTGTACTGTCTGGTTTGATTGCTTCACCATGTACAACAGCACCTTTATCTGCTGCTTTACTTTATGTGGCGCAAAGTGGTGACTATCTAGTTGGTGGTTTAACACTTTATGTGCTCAGTTTAGGCATGGGCTTACCATTATTATTACTGGGGACTTCTGGTGGTAAATTACTACCAAAAGCCGGTGGTTGGATGGAGCAAGTGAAAACCCTATTTGGTTTCATTATGCTAGTTGTACCACTTATTCTGCTTGAGCGTATTGTTGATATTGAAATTATCTGGTTAATGGCGGGTTTATTGGCACTTGCTACAGCGCTTTATTTACACCATTGGCAAAGTGGTCAATCACAGGGCAAGCTAAAAACAGCATTGTGGTTTACTGCTACCTTATTGGTTGTAACTGGGGCGAGTTTAACGAAAAGTTATTTCTGGCCAAGTAAAGCGGTGGTTGGAGAAGCTGCTGTGCAAACACATGGTTTTAGACAAGTTGCTAATCTAAGTGAATTAAAAGAAGAAATTGCACAGGCAAGTAGCGAGGGGCGCTTAGTAATGGTCGACTTATATGCCGACTGGTGCGTTGCCTGTAAAGAGTTTGAGCACTACACGTTTCCTGACGCTAAAGTGCAAGAGCAATTTGCTCACTTTGAATTAATTCAAATCGATTTAACCGAAAGCGATGCAAAGACCATAGAGCTAATGGAGGAATACACGGTGTTCGGTTTACCGAGCATTTTGTTCTTTGATAGCCAAGGTAATGAGCTTTTAGAGCAACGTGTAACAGGCTTTTTAAATGCCAAAGACTTTGCAGAACATTTAGCAAAAGTTCGAAATACCGCTAAATAAACGCAAACGTGCAAGAAAATAGCAAAACGCCACTCATCTGAGTGGCGTTTTTGTATCTGCATCGTAAAAAATACTTATTTTAAGTGAAAAATAGCAAATTCACTGATTGAAGCTCAATTTATCAACAGAAAAACAGCTGGAATGACCCTGTTGTGTGCCTTGCTATGCTTGACTTTACCACGAATGGGGAGTGATTAGACCAGTATTTTGCTGCTATTTACGTCGAAATGTCTATAATAGGTGGTTAACGTGAGAATTAGTTGCTATTTTACATCAGCACGCTTAGGTTAAGCGTGGGTTTATGATGAATATGGTTAAACTGCTTACTTATAGGATATATCGCGTATTATGGCTGCAAAATTCAAACTTTTAGTTCTAAATGGGCCAAATTTAAACATGCTTGGCAAGCGTGAACCAGAAAAGTACGGTACTCAATCTCTTGATGAGATTATAGCTGAACTTAGTCAGGTTGCTGCCGGTCTCAATGTTGATTTAACGCATTTCCAAAGTAACAGTGAAGCTGCATTAATAGAACGCATTCACGATGCATGGCAAATGGTTGATGCAATAATTATCAATCCTGCTGCATTTACGCATACAAGCGTAGCCTTACGGGATGCATTACTCAGTGTAAACATTCCCTTTTACGAGGTGCATTTAAGTAATGTGCATGCTCGAGAAGCATTCCGTCATCATTCGTATTTTTCGGATGTGGCACAAGGCGTCATTATTGGATTAGGAGCAATGGGTTATAAGGTGGCACTTGAAGCTGCTGTTAGCCGGTTGCAAAACACACATTAATTTTTTAAATAACTAACAGGCGGGTCGTTCAATGGATATTCGCAAGATCAAAAAACTTATCGAACTAGTAGAAGAATCTGGTATTGCTGAATTAGAAATCACTGAAGGTGAAGAGTCAGTACGCATCAATCGTAACAACATGTCTGCAGCACCTGCAATGCAGTATGCACCACAGCAGTTTGCAGCACCTGCACCAGCAGCGGCTCCAGCTCCAGCTCCAGTAGCAGAGGCACCAGCAGCAGAAGCGGCTGCTCCAGCTGCACCGACTGGCCATCAAGTTAAATCTCCTATGGTTGGTTCATTCTACTCAGCGGCTTCTCCAGAAGCAGCACCATACGTAGAAGTAGGTTCTAAAGTAAATGTTGGCGATACGTTATGTATCGTTGAAGCAATGAAGATGATGAACCAAATCGAATCTGATAAAGCAGGCACAGTAAAAGCTATCTTAGTTGAAAATGGCGAGCCAGTAGAATTCGATCAACCTTTATTCATCATTGAATAATAGCGCAACAAAAGGCCAACTCTATGTTAGATAAAGTAGTCATTGCAAACCGAGGTGAAATTGCACTTCGTGTACTGCGCGCCTGCAAAGAGCTTGGGATCAAAACTGTTGCTGTGCATTCAACGGCAGACCGTGATCTTAAGCACGTGTTACTGGCAGACGAAACAATTTGTATTGGTAAACCAGCAGCCACTGAAAGTTACTTAGATATTCCGCGCATTATTGCAGCGGCAGAAGTAACAGACGCAGTTGCTATCCACCCAGGTTATGGTTTCCTTTCTGAAAATGCAGACTTTGCTGATCAAGTTGAGCAAAGCGGCTTTGTATTTATCGGTCCTAAAGGCGACACGATTCGTCTAATGGGTGACAAAGTTTCTGCAATCGAAGCGATGCGTAAAGCCGGTGTACCTTGTGTACCAGGTTCTGATGGCCCATTAACGGCAGACAGTGAGCGCAACATTCAAATCGCTAAGCGTATTGGTTACCCTGTAATCATTAAAGCAGCAGGCGGCGGCGGTGGTCGTGGTATGCGTGTTGTTCGCAGCGAAAAAGAACTGATTGATTCAATCGCTCTTACTCAGCAAGAAGCTAAGCAGTTCTTTGGTAATGGCATGGTTTACATGGAAAAATTCCTTGAAAACCCACGTCACATCGAAGTTCAAGTACTGGCAGACGGTCAAGGCAATGCAGTTCACTTAGGTGAGCGTGATTGTTCAATGCAACGTCGTCACCAAAAAGTTGTTGAAGAAGCGCCAGCGCCAGGTATCACAGCTGAAATGCGTAAGTTCATCGGTGACCGTTGTACTCGTGCATGTATCGAAATTGGTTATCGCGGTGCAGGTACGTTCGAATTCTTATACGAAAACGGCGAGTTCTATTTCATCGAAATGAATACCCGTATTCAGGTTGAGCACCCAGTAACAGAAATGGTTACTGGCGTTGACTTAATCAAAGAACAGCTAAAAATTGCAGCTGGCCAGCCACTATCATTCACACAAGAAGATGTGGTTATTCGTGGTCACGCAATTGAGTGCCGTATTAATGCGGAAGACCCAGACACTTTTATTCCATCACCAGGTAAAATCACGCGATTCCACCCTGCTGGCGGTTTAGGTATTCGTTGGGACAGCCACATCTACGCAGATTACACAGTACCACCTCATTACGATTCAATGATTGGTAAGCTGATCTGTTACGGTGAAAACCGTGATGTAGCCATTGCTCGTTCACGCAATGCGTTAAACGAATTAGTGATTGATGGCATCAAGACCAACACACCACTGCACAAGAAAATCTTGGCAGATGAAAACTTCCAAAACGGTGGTACAAACATCCACTACCTTGAGAAGAAACTAGGTCTGTAAACAAAATTCTGTTTAAGCTAAAAAGCCGGCAACTTTGCCGGCTTTTTTTTGTCAAATTAGTCATAAGAGCGGCTCTCGCCTTACAAAATTATTCTGGTATGATTAACAAAGTAATGTGTTTTTAGTTTTTCATGAGGTAATAATGACCGACAGTGTTGGTTTTCCACTCGCTGATGAAGCAGCAACGGTTAATATGGGTAAGCAACTTGCAACCTTAATGGAGCAAGGAGCAGTCATCTATTTACATGGTGATTTAGGTGCCGGTAAAACGACATTAACCCGTGGTATCGTGCAAGGTTTCGGTCATCAAGGTAAGGTTAAGAGTCCAACTTATACACTGGTTGAGCCTTACCAATTAGCCAAAGCTGATGTCTATCACTTTGATTTATATCGCTTAGGTGATCCTGAAGAACTTGAATATATGGGAATTCGTGACTATTTTTCACCACAGGCCATTTGTGTTGTGGAATGGCCTGAAAAAGGCGGCGAATTTATTCCAACACCAGATCTTGATATCACCCTACGCTATGAAGGCGAGGCGCGTGCTATTACAATTAATAGCTTAACCGAGCGTGGTAAGACTATCGTTCAGCAACTTACGAGCGCGCAAGAATAAACATATAAAAATAAAGGTGTATTAGTAAAAATGGGTCGTTGTACGTTTAAACTATTAACTACTTTGATGTTATTGGTTGTTAGCCAGATTGCGCTTGCACAAAATACCATTAATAGCGTACGAGTGTGGCCCTCACCTGACAGCACTCGAGTGGTCTTTGATTTAAACGATAAGCCTGATTTCAGCTATTTCATGCTGAAAAACCCAGCTCGTTTAGTCATTGATTTAAAAAATACCGACAAACTAGATAGCTTGCCAGCTATTCCTCAAAAGCATCAGATTGTTTCCAAACTGCGTTACTCAAAACCAAAAGACAGCAAAAGTGTGCGTTTTGTCTTTGAGCTAGCCCGTGCCAGTAAACCTGTTGTATTTGCTTTACTACCAACCGATCCCTACAAGCATCGTTTAGTGGTTGACCTTGTTGATAAAACACCGAAGGCTGAGCCCGTTGTTTCGACCAATACCAGTGTGAAAAAACGCGAACTTAATCAAGAGCGCGATATTGTTATTGCCATTGATGCAGGTCATGGTGGTGAAGACCCCGGTTCAATTGGTCCATCAGGCACTTATGAAAAAGATATTACGCTACAAATAGCGAAGCGCTTAGAGCGAATGATAGATGCTGAAAAAGGCATGATTTCGCGTATGGTGCGCCGCAGTGATTACTTTGTAAATCTAAACACCCGTACCAGCATAGCTCGTAAGAAAAAAGCTGATTTCTTTGTGTCGATTCATGCGGATGCCTTTACTAGCCCGCAGCCAAACGGTGCCTCAGTGTGGGTGCTATCACTGCGCCGTGCAAATTCAGAAATTGGTAAATGGATTGAGGATAAAGAAAAACACTCAGAGCTTTTAGGTGGAGCAGCTGGGGTATTAAAAGATACTGCAAGCGAAAAATATTTAGCACAAGCACTGCTAGATATGTCGATGGATCACTCGATGAAAACAGGTTTTAGTGTCGCAGAAGAAGTGGTTAGCGAATTACGAAAAGTGGCTAAAATGCATAAAAAACGCCCGCAAGCGGCGAGCCTTGCGGTATTGAAATCACCCGATATTCCGTCTATTTTGGTCGAAACAGGGTTTATTTCGAATCCGCGTGAAGAGCGAATGCTAAAAACGGCGCAGCATCAGGAGCGCTTAGCTAAAGCAATTTTCACCTCGATTAAAAATTACTACATGAAGAATCCACCAGATGATTCACTATTTGCTAAGTTAAAGTCGCAGTTTCCGACTAAACACAAAGTTCGCCCTGGTGAATCGTTAAGTATTTTAGCAAGCAGATACAACACCTCGGTGAGTAAGCTAAAAACGGCCAACAACTTAAAATCGAATACCTTATTTATTGGTCAAGAGCTTGATATTCCTCAAAGCTAGTCAATTTTCGTGTTAGGAACACTATGAGTATAGAAATACTACCCGCGCGATTGGCTAACCAAATTGCAGCGGGTGAAGTGGTTGAACGCCCCGCATCCGTTGTTAAAGAGCTGGTTGAAAACAGTTTAGATGCTGGCGCAACGCGCATTCAAATAGATATTGAGCGTGGTGGGCATAAGCTAATTCGTATCCGCGATAATGGCTCTGGCATTAATAAAGATGAGCTAACATTAGCCTTGTCGCGCCATGCTACGAGTAAGCTTAAGTCACTCGATGATCTTGAGAACATTTGCTCACTGGGTTTTCGTGGTGAAGCGTTAGCATCAATTAGTTCTGTTTCTCGCTTAACCTTAAGCTCAAAGCCAAAGCAGCAAGAAGCGGCATGGCAAGCGTTTGCTGAAGGTCGCGATATGGCGGTGCAGATTAAGCCAACAGCACACCCTGATGGTACCACCATTGAGGTGAAAGACTTATTCTTTAATACCCCTGCGCGCCGTAAATTTCTTCGCACCGAGAAAACCGAGTTTTCACATATTGATGAGCTCATAAAGCGTATTGCGCTGAGTCGTTTTGATGTCTCTATCACCCTGACTCATAATGGCAAGGTCGTGCGTCAATACCGTGCTAAACCAAACCCTGAGCAAGCGATAAGCCGTGTTGCACAAGTGGCGGGTAAAGCATTTAGTGAACAGGGGCTGCATATTCAGTCAGGTGAAGCAGGTTTGATGTTGCGAGGTTGGGTATTGCCCTTGGGCTCAACGAATAGCACGCAATATACCTATGTGAATAATCGCATGATGCGCGATAAACTCATTTTGCATGCAATCCGCCAAGCCTTTGAAGAAGTCGCTGGCTCTGAAGAGCTGCCAGGTTTTGTCATTTATATTGATATTGACCCACGTCAGGTCGATGTAAATGTGCACCCAGCGAAACATGAAGTGCGTTTTCATCAAGGCCGTTTAGTGCATGACTTTATTCTACAGGCAATAAAACAAGTGGTGGTACCGCTTCAGCATGAAGCTGGTTTTACAGAGTATAATGACACTGCTTTTCAGCATGCTTCGTTTGATGAGGCGCACTCAAGCAGCATGCAGCCAAGTTTTACTCAATCAGCGCCAACAGAGCAATATGATTACCCTAAATCTGAATTGCAGCCAACTCGTTCAGGTAGTTACTCTGGGACAACAGGAACAGGGCGCTCTGGTGGTGGCTTTAGTAGCGACAGCCAAGGCCGCAGTAAAACATCGCATCAAGATGTCAATGCCTTTTATCAAGGGATCAGTGAGCAACATGCTGCGCATTTTGACCAAGTACGCCCAGAGCCAAGCGTTACAGTACCGGTTGTTGAGCAAGCTAAGCTTGCCAAATTCATCCACGTACGCGAGGGCGAATGCGTATTTAGTGAAGACAACCAACTCTTTGCTGCGCACTTTAAGCATGCTTTAGCACTCGACTGGCAAGCGCACGTAGAGCAAGCAGGTAGCCTTGACGGCAAAGCCTTATTGTTACCTGTGCGAGTAAATGCAAGTGCTGATGATATTAGTGCGTTAAATGCTCAGCAGTCGTGGTTTACCTTACTTGGTTTTGATTTAGTAATAGAAAAGCAGTTTGTGATGGTTAAAAAGCTTCCGCCTTGTGTGTATTTACTTGATGTAAGTGATGCTATTGAGCGGCTTATTGCTGGCTGTAAAGCCTCACCAAGTTCACTCGATGAATGGTTAGCTTGGTTAGCTCAACAAATACCAACACGTTATTACGCAAGCCAAGCCTTTATGGAGCAAGTAGCTCGGTTAGAAAATAATCCACAAACTATGCAACGTTTACGTCAAAAAGCAGTTAAAATAGAACTATCTCAGTTTTTAAACTAAGCAAGGTATTTAGGCTTGAATAACTTACCCGTCATTTTTTTAATGGGACCAACCGCTGCAGGGAAAACAGATTTAGCAATTTCGCTGTGTGAGCATTTAAACACAGAAATAATCAGTGTTGATTCAGCATTAGTCTATAAAGATATGGACATCGGCACGGCAAAGCCAAATGCCGAAGAGCTTGCTCGTGCGCCGCATCACTTAATTGATATTATCGACCCAGCAGAAAGTTATTCAGTGGCAGATTTTCGCCGTGATGCAATTGAAAAGATTGATCTATTTCATCAGCAAGGTAAAGTACCTGTATTGGTTGGCGGTACAATGATGTATTTTAAGTCGCTTATTGATGGCTTATCACCGCTACCAGAGGCATCACCTGAAGTACGTGCTGAACTCGAAAAAGAAGCAGCACAGTTTGGTTGGCCACATTTGCATAAAGAACTTGTGAAAATCGATCCTGATGCAGCGAAAAAAATGAGCGAAAATGATTCGCAAAGAATTAATCGTGCATTAGAAGTGTATCGTATAACAGGTAAAACAATGACTGAGCTGCAAAAACAAAAGCAGCCTGAGCTTCCTTATACTTTCTATCAATTTGCCATTGCACCTGATGATCGCAGTGAATTACATCAGCGAATTGAGAAAAGGTTTAAAATAATGCTCGATCAGGGGTTTGAAAATGAAGTTTCATCCCTATATAAACGTAAGGATTTACACCCAGACCTACCTTCGATTCGTTGTGTGGGTTATAGACAAATGTGGGATTACATTGCTGGCGATATTGACTATGATGAAATGGTCTTTCGTGGTATTGCAGCCACACGGCAGTTAGCCAAGCGACAACTGACTTGGTTAAGAGGTTGGCCTGAAGTAACTTGGTTAACCACGGGTGATGAAGAAAACTTGCAACGTGTAGTAAGTTCGCTAAGCTAGTAGTAGCTGAAAGTTTTTTAGCTTTGTTAAATTAGTTCAGCTACTTAATTATAATAACACCTAGAACGAAGGAAAATAACATGGCAAAAGGCCAGTCGTTACAAGACCCATTTTTAAATGCGTTACGTCGTGAGCGCATTCCAGTATCAATCTTTTTGGTTAATGGCATTAAATTGCAGGGTAAAATCCAGTCATTTGACCAATTTGTTATTTTACTTGAAAACACCGTAAATCAAATGGTGTATAAACACGCTATTTCAACTGTTGTTCCAGCGCGTTCTGTTAACTTCCAAGGCGTTCAAGGAAGTGATGATTCAGAAGAGCAAGAATCTGGAAATTTTTAAACTTAGGAGCGTAATGCTTGTTTGACCGTTATGAAGCCGGCGAACAGGCAGTTTTAGTTCATATCGACTTACCTAAAGAGGGAGATCGCGAAGATCTTCACGAATTAGAGTTGTTGGTATCTTCTGCTGGTGTTAGTAGTTTGGCGATTGTGCAAGGCAGTCGTCAAGCACCGCATCCGAAACTTTTCGTCGGGACCGGAAAAGCAGAAGAAATCGCTGAAACTGTCAAAATCCACAATGCAGATGTCATTATTTTCAACCATCAACTTAGCCCGTCACAGGAACGCAATTTAGAGCGCGTTTGCCAGTGCCGCGTTCTTGATCGTACGAGTTTGATCTTAGATATTTTTGCGCAGCGAGCGCGAACTCACGAAGGTAAACTTCAGGTTGAGTTAGCTCAGTTACGCCATATTTCTACTCGCTTGATCCGTGGGTGGACCCACCTTGAAAGACAAAAAGGCGGGATAGGGTTACGTGGTCCGGGTGAAACCCAGCTCGAAACCGATAGACGACTACTACGCGCAAGAATTAAAAATATTCGTGCCCGTTTAGATAAAGTTGCTGTTCAACGTGAGCAGGGGCGACGTGCGCGTACGCGAAATGAAATTCCAACTGTGTCACTAGTAGGTTATACCAATGCGGGTAAATCAACGTTATTTAACCGTATTACTGACTCAGATGTGTATGCTGCTGATCAGCTATTCGCAACCCTAGATCCAACCTTACGTAAGTTAGATATAGGCGATATAGGTCCAATTATTTTAGCGGATACGGTAGGTTTCATTCGTCACTTACCTCATGACCTTGTTGCAGCATTTAAAGCGACCTTAACAGAAACCCGTGAAGCTGATTTACAGTTGCATGTTATCGATGTGGCAGACCCTCGTCGAAAAGAAAATATTGAGCAAGTACAGTCTGTTTTAAAAGAAATCGAAGCAGATGAAGTGCCGCAATTATTGGTTTATAACAAAATTGATGCGCTAGATGACGTTGCGCCACGTATAGATAGAAACGACGAAGGTCAACCGGTACGAGTCTGGTTGTCGGCGCGCACTGGCGTTGGCTGTGAACTGCTAAGTGAGGCAATTAATGAGTTACTTGCCAAGAAGATGTTTGCTGATGAGCTAAAATTACCACCACAACATGGTCGTATTCGTGCAGCATTATTCAACTTAAACGCAGTTCATCAAGAACGTTTTGATGAGCAAGGAAACTGGTTGTTATCGGTACGCTTGCCAATGGCAGAATGGAATCGCTTGAAAAAAGAGATGGGACAAGACCTCGACTCTTTTGTAGTGACTGATTAAAAATCGCCAGCATTTGTCTTTTTTAGTATGAGAAATGCTGTAGATTTGATAGATTTAACCTAATTCATTTAGATAACAATGGAGTATAGCTATGGCCTGGAATGAACCGGGTAATAATGGCAATGATAAAGATCCGTGGAATAATAAAGGCGGAAAAGATCAAGGCCCACCTGATTTAGACGAGGTAATGCGTAAATTCGGCAACAAGTTTGGCGGTTTATTTGGTGGTAATAAGCCAGGTAAAAACGGCGGCGGACTTGGTGGCGCAGGCATTTCTTTCATCCTTATTATTGCCGTCATTGTATGGGCATTAAGTGGTATTTACACGGTAAAAGAAGCCGAGCGCGGTATTGTTTTACAATTTGGACAATACAATCGCATTGCAGAACCTGGCTTACGTTGGAAAATGACCTTCATTGAACGCGTGATCCCTGTAGATATTGAAGCGGTTCGCTCGTTATCTGCAAAAGGTTTCATGCTGACAGAAGACGAGAACGTGGTAAATGTAGAGTTTGAAGTACAATACCGTGTTATCGATCCACACCTATACAAGTTTAGCGTAACCGACGCAGATGGCAGCTTGAAACAAGCGCTTGATAGTGCTCTTCGTTATGTGATTGGTCATGTAAAAATGGACCAAGTGCTAACAACTGGTCGTGAGTTAGTGCGCCAACAAACGTGGGATGAACTAAACAAAATCATTGAGCCTTACAACTTGGGTATTATCGTAAGCGATGTGAACTTTAAAGATTCACGTCCGCCGGGTGAAGTAAAAGACGCGTTTGATGATGCTATTGCTGCACAAGAAGATGAAGAACGCTTTATCCGTGAAGCTGAAGCTTACGCTCGTGAAATTGAGCCTCGTGCCCGTGGTCAAGTTACGCGTATGACACAAGAAGCAGAAGCGTACCGTGAGCGTATTACTTTAGAAGCGCAAGGTGAAGTAGCACGTTTTGAAAAACTGTTACCTGAGTACCAAGCTGCGAAAGAAGTAACTCGTAAGCGCTTATATATCGATGCGATGGAAGAAGTGCTAGGTAACAGCTCTAAAGTGTTAGTTGATGTAGAGGGCGGTAATAATATGATGTATCTACCGCTTGATAAAATCATGGAAAAGCAAGGTACAGCAACGCGTGTTGCGCTACCAAGCTCAAGTGATATTCAAGATCTTCGCAATAAGTTAAATCCATCACGTAACAGCACGGTTAATTCAAGTAATGATCGTTTCGCAACTGACCGTTTTAATGAGGGGAGATAAGTAAGATGAAAAATTTTAGTTTAGTAATACTTGCCCTTGCAGTTGTGCTGTCTTTTTCTGCGATTTTTGTTGTACAAGAAGGCGAAAAAGCAATTGTCTTATTATTCAGCAAAGTTGAAAAAGACAGTGACGATAACGCTGTAGTATATGGCCCAGGTTTACACTTAAAAGTACCTTTCTTTAGCCAAGTACGTCGCTTAGATGCACGAATTCAAACGCTAGATGGTGAAGCTGACCGCTTTGTTACTAGTGAGAAAAAAGACTTAATCGTTGATTCTTATGTGAAGTGGCGCATTAATGACTTTAGTGCATTTTACCTACGTGCCCGTGGTGATAAGCAATATGCTGAAACACTGCTTAAGCAAAAGGTGAACAATGGACTTCGTACTAATTTCGGTTCTCGTACAATCAAAGAGATTGTCTCTGGCGAGCGTAGTGAATTGATGGAAGAAGCGTTAGTTCAAGCGTCTGAAAGTGCGCAAGAGCTAGGTATTGAAGTACTTGACGTACGTGTTAAGCAAATTAACTTACCACAAGAAGTGAGTAGCTCAATCTTCCAGCGTATGCGTGCTGAGCGTACTGCAGTAGCTAAAGAGCACCGTTCAGAAGGTCAAGAAAAAGCTGAGACAATTCGCGCAGAAGTAGACCGCCGTGTAACCGTAATGCTTGCAGATGCTGAACGTAATGCTCGTACAGTACGTGGTCAAGGTGATGCTGATGCTGCTGCTATCTATGCTAATGCATATAACAAAGACGCTGAATTCTTTGGTTTTATGCGCAGCCTAGAAGCATACAAAAATACCTTTAAAGATAAACAAGACGTGATGGTAATTTCACCTGATAGCGACTTCTTTAATTATATGAAAGGTACAAAAGTACAGTAAGTAATACTCGTATGATCAAAAGCCCCGCAATTTGTGGGGCTTTTTTGTCTCTGTAAGTGATTAATTTTTATTCTTAACAATTTTATAAACCTCTGTTCTGCATGTAGTTGTTTAAGTAATTGAGAAGATAAAAATTCAGGCGCAGAAAAAATAAGCTAAACGGGGTGATCTTTCACCTCGTTTTCTGATAAAATCTCGTCCTAATTTTTTCTAAGTGAATTTGCAATGGGTAAAAACGTTGTTGTACTAGGCACCCAATGGGGTGACGAAGGTAAGGGTAAGGTAGTTGACCTCCTTACAGACAAAGCATCTTTAGTAGTTCGTTATCAAGGTGGTCATAACGCAGGCCATACTCTGGTAATCAACGGTGAAAAGACGGTTTTACACCTTATTCCATCGGGTGTATTACGTGACAATGTTAAGTGTGTGATCGGTAATGGTGTTGTTTTATCACCAGAAGCATTAATGAAAGAAATTGGCATGCTAGAAGAGCGTGGCGTACCAGTACGTGAGCGCTTATTAATCAGCGAAGCATGTCCATTAATTTTACCTTTCCACATTGCATTAGATTTAGCCCGTGAAAAAGCACGTGGCGATAAGCCAATTGGCACTACAGGTCGTGGTATCGGTCCAGCTTATGAAGATAAAGTAGCACGTCGTGGTTTACGTGTAGGTGACTTATTCAATCCTGAACAGTTTGCTAGCAAGCTTAAAGAAGTATTGGAATACCATAACTTCACTTTAGAGCATTACTACAAAGCTGAACCAGTTGACTTCCAAAAGACATTTGACGATGCAATGGCTATCGCAGATATCTTAAAAGCAATGGTTGTTGATGTTACTGAGCTTCTTGACCAAACGCGTTTAGCGGGCGACAACATCTTATTTGAAGGTGCGCAAGGTACATTACTTGATATCGACCACGGTACTTACCCGTACGTAACATCATCAAACACAACAGCTGGTGGTGTAGCGACTGGTGCTGGTTTTGGTCCATTACACCTTGATTACGTGTTAGGTATTATCAAAGCTTACACTACACGTGTAGGTTCTGGTCCATTCCCTACAGAGCTTTACGACGGTCTTGATAAGCAAGATCCAGTTGGTAAGCACTTAGGTGATAAAGGTCATGAGTTCGGTGCGACGACAGGTCGTTTACGCCGTACAGGTTGGTTAGACGCAGTGGCAATGCGCCGTGCAGTGCAAATCAACAGCATCTCAGGTTTCTGTTTAACTAAACTAGACGTTTTAGACGGTTTAGAAACATTAAAAATCTGTACTGGTTACCAGTTAGAAGATGGCACAGTAACGAACGTTACACCATTAGCAGCTGAAGGTTACGAGAAAGTAACACCAGTATACGAAGAGATGCCAGGCTGGTCAGAAAACACAGTAGGTGCTACGTCAGTTGATCAATTACCGCAAGCGGCACTTGATTACATCAAACGTATTGAAGAAATCACTGGTGTTCCAGTTGATATCATCTCTACTGGTCCAGACCGTGTAGAAACTATGGTATTACGCAGCCCATTTGCATAATCGTCATAGTGACTGAAAAAGCTGCTTCGGCAGCTTTTTTTGTGCCTAAAATTCACTTGGTATAATATTTGTATATTATTTGCTAAGACTGACTTTATTTAAGTGATTTTGATGCGTGTTTTATTGCCTTTAACATTACTCTTCTCAAGCCTGAGTATGGCTGAAGAGCCTATCACAGCTGTGCCTCTTTACACAGAGAGCGAGTTAATAGGCTTGATCAATAAAAATACACACCTTGCACGTGTCAAGGCAGATGATTGCCAGTTAGTGCAAGATATCGAAGCGCGAGCCAATAAAATGGCACTGCCATCATATCAGTTCCTGTATGGCGATATGCTAGCTTATGCGGTGTGTGTAGACCGTAATGTAGAGTTAGGGGTTTATTACATGCGTCAGGCCGCTCAGCAAGGGCTAGGCGCGGCTTTAGAGCAGCTTGGTCGCTACTATGATGTTGGCCAGTTAGTGCAGCAAGATAAAGCAATGGCGGTGACCTATTTACGAGAAGCATCAGCTCAAGGTAACCTAAAGGCACAAATGCGTTTGGTTAATCTATTTAATCAAGGTTATGGCAGCCCGCGCGATTATGAAGACGCCTACCGTTGGTTATTTCATTCAATGGTTGCCGATAAAGCAACTCACAAGAAAGTCGAAAATTTACTCGCTAAGCTTGCCGAAAAAATGCCAGACAGCGTCGTTGCACGCGCCCGTTTACCTATGTAGGCAAATAAAAATACATGCAAATAAAAAGGCCAGCTAATGCTTAATGCTGATCAGTTAAGAATATTTTTATGATCACTTGACTGATCTTTTCATAGCTTCAAAATCCGATATTAGAAATAATATCGGATTTTTTATGTCTCTAATTCAGCACTTCGATGATATGTC
>NZ_JAKGBH010000069.1:0-18441 GCF_021532515.1 Pseudoalteromonas sp. PAST1
GCTATGTTTGTTCATGCTAGCCTCTGCTGTTTAGTTATTTGACAAACTAATTATGGCTCTGGCTTTGTCATTAAGCTAACCCACGAAAAGCGGAGGCTAGCACCGTGTGGGAGTCATTATGTCTATAAAACAAGGATGCTCATGAATAAGTTTATAATTCTTATATTATTTTTAATATCGTCTTGCTCATTACATGCAAAACAAACCAAAAGTTTAGAATTTTCTAAAGTGCTAGATAAGGAGATCCCGTTAATTCTTGAAAAAAGCCAAGCGCGTGGTATTGCTATATCGATTGTTCAAGGGAATGAGGTGCTTGGTTCATATTCTTATGGCCATGCTGACGCTGAAAATAGAACCCCAATCACACACAAAACTTTATTCAATGTTGGCTCCATTTCTAAAGTGATTACAGCTTGGGGCGCAATGATACTAGTTGAACAAGGTAAAGTTGAACTTGATAAACCAATTAATGATTACTTAAAAAGCTGGAAAATACCGAATTCTCAGTTTGATGCTAACAAAGTAACTTTACGTAATATTCTCTCTCATACTGCAGGGCTTTCATTAAGTGGCTACAATGGATGGAGTGCTGAAGATCCATTACCTACTCTTGTAGAGTCATTAGAAGGCAATAATACGGGTGATGGAGCCGTTAAAATTATTCATGAACCTGACACTAAATGGTCATACTCAGGTGGTGGTTACACGATAGTTCAGCTGTTAATTGAAGACCTGACTAATCAATCTTTCAGTAATTTTATGACTGAAAACGTTCTTTTACCCCTCGGAATGACAAATTCTTCGTTTGATATCAACCGTATTTCTCCAGCAAAGCTGGCTAGTCCTTACGATGAGAATGGCAACAAAACAGCTATGGTGTACTTTACAGAAACAGCTGCCGCTGGCTTTATAACAACGGCAGATGATTTAGCTAAGTTTAATCAGGCAGTGCTAAAAAATGAGCAAGGTAATTACATTGGTTCAAATATTTTATCAAATCAGCTTATTGCAAATATGATTCAAGCTCAGCCTCACACAGGAGGGCGATGGAGTATGAGTTATGTCGTAGACTCTGAGAATAACAGTCTAGGTTTTGCAGGGTTTAATAGAGGCTGGACATCCTTAACTCGCTCTGTGACAGATAAAAATATTGGTTATGTAATATTAAACAATAGTAGCGTTGGTGGAGTGAATAATGAAATTGATCAACTCCTGCTGTCTGTAATTAAAGGTAGTTAAACTGAAGCGCACATAGCAAGTATCTTAGCTATGGGTAATCGGTTTTAATTGCTCGCTTAACCAATCAATAAACACTCGGGTACGCCTTGGTAAATGGCGTCGATTTGGGTAGACGATATTCATAGGCATGGGCGGCAAATTATAGTCAGGCAAAACTTGGATAAGTTCACCACAACTAAGCTCGTCAAGAACTCCATGACGAGGCACTTGAATAAGGCCAAGCCCAGCTAAACACGCTGCTTTATAGGCATCAGTATTGTTGACTGTGAGCTGTGATTTCATGGTCAGGGTTTGCCAATCGCCTTGCGTATCTTGGTATTCAAAGCCGGGGTCAAGTTGGCCGAGCGTTTGGCTATAGCGAACAATGTAATGCTCGGCTAAATCGCTAAGTTCAGTGATGTTGCCATAGTTTTTAATATAACCTGGGCTGACACAGTTAATCATAGGGCAGTGGCCAATTTTTTTCGCAATCAGCGATGAGTCTTCTAAATTACCGACTCGCACTACACAATCAAAGCCTTCTTCAATTAGGTTAACTCGTCTGTCAGAACTACTCAGTTCAATCTCTAATTGCGGGTGTGCAGATAAAAAGCTGTCTAGATTCGGTAGCACTAAGCGCCGACTAATTGGCTGTGGCATATCTACTCTAAGACGCCCTGATAACGCTTCGTCTTTTTTATGAAATAGGGTTTGTAGTTCGTCTATATCAGCAAGCATATCTTTGCAGCGCTGATAAAACACAGTGCCTTCATTGGTCAGCGTAACTCGCCTTGTTGTGCGGTTTAGAAGCCGAGCACCTAGCGTATCTTCGAGTTGTTTGACCAACTGCGAGACGGATGATTTAGGCATGCTCAGTGCAAGTGCTGCAGCCGAAAAGCTTTTTAGCTCTGCAACCTGAACAAAGGTTTTCATGGCATTTAGTTCATTCATGATTGTTTGTTATTTGCGAACAGTTAATTCAATTTTACATGGTTTATCTGGTTTTGCAGTGTAAATATACTGGTTGCTCACAATTACTTCAAAGCAAAAGGGTAAGCACGATGAGCAACAAAATTGCAGTGATCACAGGTGGTAATCGCGGTTTAGGTAAAAATACAGTTTTAAGTTTGGCACGTAAGAACATTGATTGTGTATTTACTTACAGAAGCCATAAAGATGAAGCGCAGCAAGTTGTAGAAGAAGTTGCAGCGCTAGGGGCAAAAGCCGTCGCCATTCAACTTGATGTGAGCGATATTTTAGGTTTTGCTGAATTTAAACAAACACTTGAAAGTACTTTGGCAACACAATGGCAAACGTCTCGATTTGATTATTTAATCAATAACGCAGGTCATGGCAGTGATAGTGCATTTGCTGATACCAGTGAAGCTATGTTTGACAATTTGATGAATGTACATGTTAAAGGTGTGTTTTTCTTAACGCAAACACTGCATGAGATGATCAATGATGGCGGGCGTATTATTAACTTATCTTCAGGGCTGACACGTTTTGCATTACCAGGAAAAGCGGCCTACGCTACCATGAAAGGAGCCGTTGAAGTATTAACCAAATACATGGCAAAAGAACTTGCTGGTCGCAATATTGCCGTGAATGTCGTCGCGCCTGGCGCAATTGCCACTGATTTTGGTGGCGGTGCAGTCCGTGATAATGAGCATGTTGCTCAATTGGTCAGTTCATTTACAGCCATGGGACGCGTTGGCCAAGCTGATGATATTGGCCCTATGATTGCGCAGCTACTCGGTGATGAAAACCGTTGGGTGACCGGGCAACGCATTGAAGCATCAGGCGGTATGTTTTTATAAGCCTGTTAGCAATCGCGTGTTTGTTTTCTTAGTTAAGTGAATGTGATTTAATCGCTTTCTCTTTTTAAGCAATAAACATGTGATTGCATTTATGCTCGATTTAGCAGTACTCGCGGTTTTTATTCCGACCTTTTTCTTTGTTTCTATTACACCCGGTATGTGTATGACGCTCGCCATGACGTTAGGCATGAGTGTAGGCGTTAGACGTACGCTGTGGATGATGGTCGGTGAGGTGTTAGGCGTTGCCACGGTAGCCATTGCTGCGGTGATTGGGGTTGCTAGTATTATGCTTAATTACCCTGAGCTATTTGCCTTTTTAAAATACCTAGGTGGCGCGTACTTAATATACTTAGGTGTTAATATGTGGCGCGCTAAAACCAGCTTTAAACCTAACGATGCTACACAGCAACAAATTGGTCGTGGGCAATTATTTTCGCAGGGTTATATCACTGCCATTGCAAACCCAAAAGGGTGGGCATTTATGATTTCTTTACTCCCTCCGTTTATTAATGTTGATTTAGCGGTTGCTCCTCAGCTTGCGGTATTAGTGAGCATTATTATGCTGAGCGAATTTATCTGTATGTTGATTTACGCAACAGGCGGTAAAAGCTTAAGGCTGTTTTTAGATAAAGGCGATAATGTGAAGTGGTTAAACCGTATTGCTGGCGCGCTTATGATGGGTGTAGGCGTTTGGCTGGCGCTAGGTTAACGCTAAGTTGGATAATACCCATCTGCATATTGCAAATGGCTATTATCCTTTATGAGTCTTAATCAACTAATTCAACTTGCTTAGACACATGGTTAAAGCATAGTTTTAAAGTATCAATAGCTGTCCTTGTTTTTGCCGCTAAACTGTCTCGGGCTGGTGTTACAGCATAAACAGTATAGTTTGGCATTGCCCATTCAGGTGCTATTTCAACCAGTTCTTTCGATTTTAGTAAATGCCTAACTTCTGGTTCGGGTAACACGCCATAGCCAACACCATCAATCACAAGTTTGATTAAACTTTGCATGTTGTTCACTGTAATTTTAGCCTTTGGCAGTGGCTTGCTTTCTAATGTAGAAGGGTTAAATGCGTTGCTGTCAGCATTACTGTGTCCAATTCTGGCAAACTGGTTGAGATCTTGCCAGCGAGCCTGTTTTATTTGACTAATTGGATGATCTTTATGGGCGCATAACTTTAGTGGCCACGTTGCTAATTGCCTTGCTACTAGGTTGGAATCTGTTAATGGGCCAATAGCGATTGCTAAGTCAGCGCCGCATTTAATCATATCAATTGGCTCGTCAGTCAAAATTAACTGAATACGTAAATCATCAAATTCGTTAATTAAGCGCTCCAACGGCTCGCTTAATAATCCTCCACCAAAACCCACTGGCGCCACTAATTTAAGCTCGCCACTGGGCTTATTTTGCAAATGTTGTAATTGCGTACTGGCTTGATCAGCAAGTGCCAGCATTTTTAAACAGCTTTGATAATACAGATGGCCGGCTTCGGTTAAGGTAAGTTCGCGTGGGCTGCGGTTAAATAGGCTTAATCCGATTTCTTGTTCTAATTGCTTAATGTGTTGACTCACAGCCGATGTGGTCATCGATAACTCTGCAGCTGCACCGCTCATATTGCCTGTCTCTACAGTACGAGAAAAAACGCGTAGTGTTTTTATCAGCTTGGAATTCATAGTTCAGGCCTTCTTAATTCAGTTTTAAGAAATCGTAAATTGTGAAAATCGGGACTTCTCATTAGTATGCAAACGCTAATTATTATCATTAATAAACAAAATGTCACGGAGTATTATTATGACGAGGGTTGTTACGAACATTTTACCATTAACGGCAGCTATACTGGCTAGTTTGTCTTATTCTGCAAATGCAGATGATAAAAAGCAAGACATGGAAGTGATTGTAGTTTCTGCTTCAGGTTATGAGCAGATGCTTAAAGAGGCACCAGCCAGCATCAGTGTTATTGATCGTGAGCAACTCGAAAAGCGTTTTTATCGTGATCTAACCGATGCAATGACAGATGTTCCTGGTGTGGTTGTCACAGGTGGTGGCGACAGAAAAGATATCAGTCTTCGTGGTATGGCAAGTCAATATACTTTGATTTTAATTGATGGCCAGCGTCAAACCTCTCGTGAAACCCGCCCAAATAGTGATGGCCCTGGTGTTGAAGGAGCATGGACTCCGCCTATCTCAGCGATTGAACGCATCGAGGTTATCCGTGGCCCTATGTCGTCATTATATGGCTCAGATGCAATCGGTGGGGTTATCAATATTATTACCCGTAAAACACCAGAAAAATGGTACGGTGAACTACGCTTAGATAGCACCATTCAAGAATCAAGTGAATCGGGCAATATCAATCAAGGTAGCTTTTTCACAGCGGGTGGCTTAATTCCTGAGTTATTAGGTATGCAGTTATCTGGTCAATTCTCAAAGCGTGACGAAGACGATTTTGAAGCAGGTTTTCGTGGCAAAGAGCAAAGTAATATCAAAGCTAAGTTCATCTTAACGCCTTCTGATAACCACGAAATCATGCTTGAAGTAGGCTCTGCAAAACAAAAACTCGACGAAACATTAGGCAAAACGGTTGCTCCTTTAGCTGAAGGCGAAAGCTGCGGTCGAAATGGCTGTCCTGAGTCATCAACCACAGAGTATGACCAAGAGAGCTATTCACTAAGCCATAATGGTTTTTATGATTTTGGCTCATCACGCAGTTACCTAAAGTACGATAAATTCGATAATACCTCTCGCGAAATGTATGTCGAAAATACCGATGCGCAAACCAGCTGGACTTTACCTTTTACCAATCATAATGCTGCATTTGGTGCCTCATATTTAAAAGAAGAGCTGGACGATTACACCAGTAACCGCATTAGTGACTTAACCCATGTTGAGAACGAGCAGTGGTCAGTATTTGCAGAAGATGAGTGGGCAGCAACCAAGCAATTTAAACTCACTACCGGTCTTCGTTATGACCATGATGGCAATTTTTCAGGCCATTTCAGCCCACGTTTGTATGGTGTGTATACAGCAACTAAATCGTTGACGGTAAAAGGCGGTATCTCTACAGGCTTTAGAGCGCCGAATATTCGTCAATCTACCGCAGCTTGGGGGCAAGTGAGCCGAGGTGGTAATATTTACGGTAACCCAGATTTAAGCCCTGAAAAATCTGTAAACTACGAAATGGGTATCTATTACGATGCAAACCGTGATTTATCGCTTTCAAGCACCGTATTTTACAACGAATTTGAAGACAAAATTACCCGTATTTCGTGCCCACTCACCCAGTGTACTGATGGACCAAACCAGTTTGGTTCGATGCCAACGACCTATGTCAATGTGGATGAAGCCGTTACACAAGGCTTTGAGTTATCAGTATCTTACGACATTACTAGTGAGCTTGATGTAAGTGCCAACTACACCTACACCGATTCTGAGCAAAAAACTGGTGAGTACAAAGGCAGCCCACTTAATCAATTACCTAAACACATTTTACAAACATCAGTTAATTGGCGCCCGGTTGATAAGCTAGGCACCTGGTTGCGTGTACATTACCGTGGTGAGGAAAGTCAGCCGACAACAGGTCCGTCACAAGACAGCTTAATTGCGCCAGATTACACCTTGGCTGATATCGGTGGTAACTATGATTTAAGCCGCAGCATTAAGTTAGGGTTTGGTGTTTATAATTTATTTGATAAAGAAATCACCGAAGCTGAATACGGATATGTTGAAGATGGTCGACGTTATTGGGTATCAGTCGGGTTCAATTTTTAAGCCTACTCCTTAGCAAAAGCAAAGCCAACGAGTTACGTTGGCTTTGTTAATGAAACTGGTTTAAGTTTCGTAAATGACAATAAATCAGGTTGTGGTGCTTTTGGTTTGTTTTGCAATAGATGTATAGCACTATAGTTATAGTTCGCTTTTTAAATAGTTCTACTACATTGGGTTAGTCATCAACTGACAGACAACAATGATAACGACTATAAAGGCGATATATGCAAAAAGTAACACAATTATGTAAACGAAAATCAGCGTCGTTTACTCCGCTCGCAGTGCTCTGTGCTGCTATTTTCTCGCAGCCAAGTTTTGCAGGGAGTTGGCAGCAAAATGTCAGCATTGGCGGTTTTAATAATGTTCATATTTACACTCCTGATACGCAATCAAGCATAGGCAATGGCCATTCTTTGATGCTGGTACTGCATGGCTGCGTGCAACCCATTAATAACTACTTAACTGCGAATCTTGAAGATGCAGCCGAAGCCCATGGTATGATAATAGCCGTTCCTGATGCGATGAATAAAGCAGGCTATAGCTGCTGGTCATATTGGCAAGGAGCAATCAATCGCAGCTCTGGTGATTATAAAAATTTAATTAATTTAGCCAATGCATTAAGTGGTGATGCAGCGCGTAATATTGATCCCAAACAAGTGTATATTGCAGGTTTGTCATCTGGGGCTGCAATGGCTGCTCAAACGGCTTGTGTAGCGCCTGATGTATTTGCTGGGGTTGCACCAAGCGCTGGGCCAACCATCGGCACAAGTTCAAGTGGGGCAATTTCGACCTGTGAAACAGTGTCTGAAAACACCTTTGTATCCCGCTGTGAAAGCTATGCTGGCAGTTATAAAGATCATTTTGCCACACAAATAGCGGTGATTGGTCATGGTACTGCCGATACCACAGTCAATACCTGTTATAACCAGCAAAACGCAGATGGCTTTGCTGCCCTTTATGAGGTTAATCAACTTTCAGGCACAACGACCATAAGTGATGATGCAACACGCACTGCTGAGCAGTCACTTTGGCAAGACAATCGGGTTGCTATGCTGTGGTTTAATAATTTGGATCACTCGTGGTCGGGCGGACAAGGTGCGTCTGGCGATTATGTGGCGGCAAACAGTATTAATTTTGCAACCTATCTCGGTGAGTACTTTGCGGCTAATAATAAACGAGTTGATCGTAATGCAGGCCCTGAAATTAGTAATTTAACTGCCACAGTCAGTAATAACCAGCTCACCATTACAGGCAGTGCAGTCGACCCAGAAGGCAATGTAACCAATGTTGATATAAACGTGTATAGCCTAGCCAGTGGCGCGGCAAGCTTAATTGAATCACTGAACGTACAAGTCGATGCGAATAATAGCTTTAGCGGGGTGACAAGCGTACTCAGCGATGGACTTTATGAAGTGCGTGTCAGTGCCACAGATAATGAAGCGAAACAAGGTGATGAAGCTAATCTTACGGTACGTGTCGGGCCAGAGCCTGCGGCTACAGCACCACTACTGAGTGATACTGCGGCAAGTGTAAACGGGCAGTGCGCTACAGTGACGGGAACGGTGATTGATGATAATCAAAACTTAAGTACTGTCGTGGTCAGTTTTAGCAATGGTGATGTGACAGCTACAGTGAATGGGCTTGCGTACTTTGCTGAGCAATGCAATCTGGCTGGTGGCAATAATACCGTAGTGATCACCGCAACAGATGATACTGCGCTGACATCAACAGATAGCATTAGTTTTGTCATCGATGCTGGCGTGACAGGCGATTACAATCTTCATATCAACGAAGGCCATATTAGCTGGGGCGAAGGTTACTCTGCCTGTTATTTAGCGTTTGGAACCGCTGCCTTTACTATGCGCGAGTATTCAGCGGGTACCAATCAATGTCAGTGGATCGCTGATGATGATTCAAGTTGTGCAGGGCCATTACAAGCATGCAAAACCACCACCGAACCGACTAATGACGCAGACAACGACGGTGTGCTCGACGGCGCAGATAATTGCCCGAATGTAGCGAATGCTGATCAAGCTGATAACGATAATGACGGGATTGGTAATGTGTGTGACAGCACTCCTGATGGTGAAACGAGTGACTCTGACAGCGATGGTGTTAGTGATAGCCTAGATAACTGCCCGCTGGTGGCCAATAGTGATCAACTGGATAGTGATGCAGATGGTGCGGGTGATGCGTGTGACTCAACACCGAATGGTGATTACCAATGCACTGAAACCACCTCAAGCAACTATGCACATGTGCAAGCAAATCGTGCAACTACGAATGGCTCTTACGCCTATGCAGTGGGCTCAGGTGATAACCTAGGTCTTTATAACACCTTTTATACCAGTACCTTAGCGCAAACTAGTGCTGGGTATTATGAATTAGGTAATTGCCCTAATTAATAAATGTGTGTCGCCCATGCGGGCGACATAGCTTTAGTTACTCTTATATTTAAACCATTACCGCCTACGTTAAAAATGATTACAGGGTTACCAGTGGAATTGTTGAAACAACTAGTCACGACGCTTTTTGCTGTTTTCAACAATATTTAAATGCTTCAAATTTGTTTACTAATTTAAGCTGGTTGGCATGATTGGTCATAAAGATGATTTTAGTGTTCTTACCAATTTTATGTTTTTATGTTGCACCCTCATCTCAAAATTTTCTCAAACTTATCAATTCACGTAAATAATCAAATAAAATTAACTAATTAAGTTAGTAAATAATTTTACTTGATAGCTTTTATTTTTATCGCGACAGACTTTTTTGAATATTGGTCAATATTCTTTTCTTTTTTTGTAACGCCAATTGGTTGACAATGTAATTTATTGGTAATAACTTATGTTGTTATTGGTAACCTTGTTGTGCCAGTTTGTGTAAGTGCTGCTATTAAGATGTAGTGCTGTGAGATTTAAAAAATTTAACTAGGCGCACTTTTCGAAATGGTTAACTTCATTCAAAAGTGTCAATTTATTTAGGAGTTCTACATGTCAAAACCAACGATCGGTTTTATCGGCCTTGGCCTAATGGGTGGCAATATGGTCGAGAATCTACAAAACAAAGGCTATCAGTTGATTGTGATGGATCTTAATAAAGAAGCCGTTACAAAATGTGTAGAGCGAGGTGCTCAAACAGTATCGACAGGTAAAGAGTTAGCCGCTGCTTCAGACATTGTTATGCTTTGCTTAACAACATCAGATATCGTGGAAAAAGTAGTTTATTCAGATGAAGGTTTATTGGATGGACTAAAAGAAGGGTCTGTTTTAATCGATTTTGGTACATCAATTCCTGCCTCAACTAAGAAAATTGGTAAAGACCTTGCTGCAAAAGGCGTAGGTATGATTGATGCACCTTTAGGGCGTACTCCAGCGCATGCAAAAGATGGCTTATTAAATATTATGGCTGCAGGTGACTTAGAGACGTTTAATAAAGTGAAGCCTGTATTAGATGATCAAGGTGAAAATGTGTTCCATTTAGGGGAGCTTGGCGCAGGTCATACAACAAAGTTAATTAATAACTTTATGGGTATGACAACGGTATGTGCGATGTCTCAAGCATTTGCTGTTGCTGATCGTGCCGGCGTAAATCGCCAACAACTTTTCGACATTATGTCTACGGGACCATCAAATTCACCTTTTATGCATTTTTGTAAAAACTATGCGGTGGATGGAGTGAGTGATCTTGGGTTTTCAATTGCAAATGCAAATAAGGACTTAGGTTACTTTTTACAGATGGTAGAGGATCTTGGCACTGTGTCAAAAATTGCTGAAGGCTCATCGGCGAACTTGCAAGCTGCATTTGATGCGGGAATGGGTCAAGGCAATGTGCCTGAGATTTTTGATTATTTCAAAAGCTTAGTTAAGTAAAGCCATTTGCCAAAGCGCTTCACATCGTGAAGCGTCTGAACACACATAATAAAGCTGATGGCGTTTTTCGTCGAAATATCAGTAAAAATGAGTTAACTATGCGATTGATTAAACTAAATATAATAAAGCTTAGCCTAGTTATTCTTGGTTGTTTTTCGACAACGATTGCAGCCAAAGACTACTTAATAGACAACAAACAAGCTTACGCAAAAATAGCCAACACGTTACAAGCAGGTGATACCGTAATTTTACAAAATGGGGTGTGGCATGACTTCGAAATTGTTTTATCTGGTCAAGGCTCTAAACAATTACCGATTAGATTAAAGCCGCAAACTAAAGGTAAGGTTATTTTATCTGGGCAGTCAAACCTTCGTTTAGCAGGGCAGTATTTGCATGCCAGCGGCCTTGTATTTAAAAATGGTTATACCCCGACATCCGCGGTTATTGAGTTTCGTAATGGTAAAGAACTCGCATTTAATTCGCGTGTCTCTGAAATGGTAATCGATAATTATAACAACCCAGATAAGCGCGAATCTGATTATTGGGTAGCGCTTTATGGTCAGCATAACCGTTTTGATCACAACCACTTAGAAGGTAAACGAAATAAAGGAGTGACAGTTGCGGTTCGGTTGAATTCTGAACAAAGTCAGCTGAATTATCATCAAATTGACCATAACTATTTTGGCTATCGTCCTGTATTTGGCTCTAACGGTGGAGAAACGTTACGTATCGGGACGAGCCACTACTCGTTGTCCGATTCGCACACATTAGTTGAGAACAACTATTTTGAACAAACCAATGGTGAGGTCGAAATCATTTCGATTAAATCAGGTAAGAACCATATTCGAAATAACATTTTTTATGAAGCTCGCGGCACACTTACACTGCGTCATGGGAATGGAAATATCATCGAAGAAAATATTTTTTTCGGTAATGGTGTAGAGCATACTGGCGGCATTCGCGTTATCAACAAAGATCACATTATTCGTAATAATTATCTCGAGGGATTAACGGGATTTCGTTTTGGCAGTGGCTTTACGGTGATGAATGGTGTGCCTAATTCACCCATTAACCGCTATCACCAAGTTGAAAATGCGCAAATTGAAAACAATACCTTTATAAATGTTGAACATATTCAGCTTGCTGCTGGCAGTGATGCTGAACGCAGTGCTGTACCAATTAATAGTGTGATGAACAATAACCTGATCATTAACGACTCGCAGCAACCGTTCACAGCTTTTGATGATATTAGTGGCATTAAGTTTAGTAACAACATTGCCAATACAGCCGTATTACCATCGCTTAGCAAGGGAGTAAAGCAACAGCAAGTTAAGTTAAAGCGTAATAAAGCGGGCTTACTTTACCCTGTTTCAGAGTCAGTTTTTGCGGGTGCTAAGGCTGATTTAACTGTACTGAAAAAAGCAGACACAGGAGTGAGCTGGTACCCTAAAAGCCCTGCAATTGTGGCTTTTGATTCGGGAAAAACCCATCGAGTGGAAAATTCTGCGAAGGATCTCCTGCTTAAAATTGAACAAGCGCACTCAGGTGATGTACTTGAACTATCAGCAGGAGACTATGACCTCGCAAAACTGGTCGTGATTGATAAAACCCTTTCTTTTAAGGCGGCTCAAGATGGCGCTGTGAATTTGACTTTTGAGCGCTCTAGTTTGTTCGAAATTCATGATGGCGGCAGTTTAAAGCTAGAAGGGTTAGTTATATCTGGTAAAAACAGCCCAGACTCAGCGGGTAATTCGGTTATTCGAACTAAAAAATGGGGCATGGTTGAAAACTACCGCTTGATTATGGAGCGTTGCCAATTAATTGATTTAGACATTAATCATACCTTTGATTTTTTTAAAACGGGTAAAGGTGCACTAGCGGATGAAATCACTTTAATTAATAACCAGTTTAGTCAGGTTACTGGCGATATCTTGCGCCTTGACAGCGAGATTGAAAACTTAGGTGTGTATAACGCTGAGTACGTCACCTTAACAAATAATCATTTTGATAATGTTAGTGGTGCGCTAGTTAAGCTCTATCGTGGCGGTACTGATGAAAGTACGTTTGGTCCACACTTTTTGTTAAAGAATAATACACTGATCTCAGTGGGTTTAGGGAAACGAAATCAAACTAATGCCAGTGTTTACTTACATGGTGTGCAAGTTACCGAAATCGCCGAGAACGCGTTTACCAATTCTGCGCCGATTGTCGTTGAACATACCGTTGGTGAACCGCAAACGCGTATTATCTCAAACACGTTCACTAATACAGCAAAACCACACATTGAAGAGCTAAATATTGCAGGCTCGCATACGGCTATTTTAAAAAATAACCAAGTGATTCAGAAGTAGGGAGCAAGCATGAAAATATTTAATTTTTACACAGGCTTAAAAATAGCGGTAACTGCTCTGGCTATTACCACATGCAGTGCTTTTGCGACGCACCCAAATTTAGTAATCACCCAATCTGATGTTGAGAAGATGCGCAGTGCGCTTAACCAATCGGGTCGCTTTAATGATCGGTATCTTGAGCTAAAGCAACAAGTAGATCAGCAACTTGCTTTTGGTATTGTTGTGCCGTTACCTAAAGATGGTGGCGGTGGTTATAGCCATGAGCGTCATAAAAAGAATTATCAGCTGATGTATGGCGCTGGCATAATTTACCAGTTAAGCCAAGAGCAAAAATATGCCGATTTTGTGCGCGATATGTTACTTGAATATGCCGCACTCTATCCAACGTTAGATGTGCACCCCAAACGTAAAGTTAAGTCGCAAAACCCAGGAAAATTATTTTGGCAAAGCTTAAATGAAGCTATGTGGTTGGTATACACAATTCAAGCTTATGATTTGGTCGTTGAGACACTAACAGATCAAGACATTAATGACATTGAGCATAAGCTATTAAGACCTGTGGCACTCTTTTTATCACAAGGACAGCCTTCTACTTTTAATAAAGTACATAATCACGGCACTTGGGCTACAGCTGGGGTTGGCATGGCAGGCTACGTGTTAGATGAGCCACAGTGGGTTGAAAAGGCGCTGTATGATTTAGATAAATCTGGTAAAGGTGGCTTCTTAAAGCAGCTTGATATGCTTTTTTCACCTCAGGGGTATTATAACGAAGGCCCCTATTACCAACGCTTTGCGTTACTCCCTTTTGTTACGTTTGCCCAAGCTATTGCACATAACGAACCTGAGCGAAAAATTGCACACTATCGTGATGGCATTTTGCTAAAAGCCATAGATACTACAATTCAACTGAGCTATAACGGTTTGTTTTTTCCGATTAATGATGCAATTAAGAGTAAAGGGATCGACACCATTGAACTTGTGCATGGTGTGACGGTTGCTTACGGTTTAACGGGTGATACAGGCTACTTAGATATTGCTCAGCAACAAGGGCAAATTATTCTTTCGGGAGATGGTTTAGAGGTTGCAAATGCGTTAGATGAAGGATTAGCAACACCCTATCAGTTCAGGTCCGTCGCATTTGGAGATGGCAGCCAAGGAGATGAAGGGGCGCTTGTGATCATGCGCAGCAAACCCAATGGCGAACAGGCATTACTCTTTAAACCTGCTTCTCAGGGATTAGGGCATGGCCACTTCGATAAGTTAACCTGGCAGTTTTATGACAAGGGACAAGAAATTGTTTCTGATTATGGTGCTGCGCGTTTTTTAAATGTTGAAGCCAAATTTGGGGGTCGTTACTTACCGGAAAATAACAGCTATGCAAAACAAACCGTAGCGCATAATACAGTCGTTGTGGACGAAATCAGTCATTTTAATTCAGATGTAAAGCAAGGAAACAAACATGCTCCAACGCTAAATTTCTTTGAAACCTCGGAATACGGCAGTGTATCGAGTGGTCAAATAAATACAGCTTACGAAGAGGTTGAGCTTGAGAGAACGCTTGCTTTGGTCGAACTTAAAGAACTAGGCAGTACTATTGCTATTGATTTATACAGTGTCAACGCATCACAACCTCACCAACTAGATTTGCCTTTGCATTATAAAGGGCAATTTATCGATAGTAATTTTGATTTAAATACGCAGAGTCAACAGATGACGGCGCTGGGTAAAAAGAATGGTTATCAACATCTTTGGTTAAGAGCGCAAGCTCGTCCTGAAAAGGGGGTAGCTAAGGTCACATGGTTAAATGAAAATGGCCGCTTTTATACTTTATCAAGCTTAGTGAATGGCGAAGAGTCGTTTTTATTCACGCAAGTTGGTGCAAACGATCCTAATTTTAATCTACGTAATGAACATGGTTTTATCCGCCGAGTGAAAGGTGTAAATAGGCATCAATTTATTTCAATACTAGAGCCTCATGGTGAATATAACCCGAGCAAAGAATATACCCTCGTTGCACAAAGCCGATTATCTGCCTTGTCACACACACAACAGGGGAAGCTTACGCTTATTGAGTTAACTGTGGCAGATAAGCCTTATTTAATTGCCATTAATAACAACAAAGGCGCTAGTAAAAGATCATTTAAATATAAAAATCAATCATATTCATTAGACGGCCACTTAGGCGTTTATTTGATGACCAACATTTAGGAATAGTTGCCATGACTAAACAAAGTGAACATTTTACATTTGCAAGCGACGCTGAAGTTGAAGACCTAGGGAATGGCCTAAAACGTCAAATGCTTGGTTATAACGAAGAACTAATGGCCGTTAAAATTTGGTTTGCACAAGGTGCTATTGGCTATAACCATGCTCACCGTCATTCACAAGTTACTTATGTTGTTGAAGGTGAATTTCATTTTAATATTGATGGTGTTACCAAAGTATTAAAAGCAGGTGATAGCTGTTTTATTCCTCCTTTTGCAGATCACGGTGCAACTTGCCCAACGGGCGGTATTTTAATTGATACCTTTAGCCCTGCTCGTGAAGACTTTTTAGAGGATGAATAATATGAAACTTCAAGGTTTACGCTGGTGGGTAATTGCTCTAATAGCACTGGCAACTATTATCAATTATATCGATAGACAAGCGCTTAGTGTGCTATGGCCTGATATTGTTGAAGAACTGTTTCCTGATGAATCAGCTTTAGAGCGAAAGCAAATTTATGCCAATATTTCGATTGTTTTTGTATTTGCTTATGCATTTGGGCAAGCAATTTTTGGCAAAATTTTTGATTGGGTTGGTACGCGCTTTGGTTTTGTTTTATCAATAGGTGTGTGGTCGCTAGCAACCGTGGCTCATGCATTTGCCCAAGGAGTAATGAGCTTGAGTCTTTTTCGCGCTATTTTAGGCGTCGCAGAAGCTGGGAATTGGCCGGGAGCTGCAAAAGGCAATGCTGAATGGTTTCCAACTAAAGAGCGTGCCTTAGCACAAGGAATTTTTAACTCTGGTGCTGCAATTGGCGGCATTATTGCAATCCCTCTTATTGCTTATTTAACTGTCTACTTTAGCTG
This sequence comes from Pseudoalteromonas sp. PAST1, assembly GCF_021532515.1. Lineage (NCBI taxonomy): Bacteria > Pseudomonadati > Pseudomonadota > Gammaproteobacteria > Alteromonadales > Pseudoalteromonadaceae > Pseudoalteromonas > Pseudoalteromonas sp. PAST1. The sequence goes on from NZ_JAKGBH010000069.1 coordinate 16,098, forward strand.
GCAAATGGTGTTTGTTGTGGTAGGTGTTATGGGCTTCTTATGGCTAGTGCCTTGGCTTATTCTAGTGAAAGCTCCACCAGGCTCTCATCCATGGATCAGCGAAGAAGAAAAGCAATACATCTTAACCGGCCAACGTCAGTCTGCAGCCGATAACACCAATGATGAAGAATACAACCCAAGCACGACTGAGCTTTTAAGTCGTAAACAAAGCTGGGGCGTTATCATTGCATCAGCAGCAATTGACCCTATTTGGTGGTTGTTTGTTTTTTGGATCCCAATTTACCTCAATGAAGTCTATGGCATGGATGTTAAGTCAATTGGAATTTATGGTTGGGTGCCTTATGTAGGCGCTATGTTTGGTGCATGGTTTGGTGGTTTACTTGCGCAAAACCGTTTAAAAGCCGGATGGAGCACGGATAAAACACGTAAGCTCACCATTACATTAGGCTGCTTAATTATGTTGCCAGCCTTAATTGCCATGGCAAACCCAGGCGCGCCCGTAGTAGCTGTATTGATTATGGCTGTGATTTTATTCGGTTTTCAAACAGCGATTGGTAATGTGCAAACGCTACCGAGTGACTTATTAGGGAAAAAAGCAGTCGGCACCTTATCGGGTATTTCTGGTATGGCTGCAAAACTAGGTGCTGTAGGTCTAACGTCATTGGTGCCTTACTTAACTGCCGGCGGTAATTACACACCTGCATTTGTGATTGGCGCATCGCTTGCGATTATTGCGATGTTGGCTGTTTGGCTATTGATCCCAAAAATTGAACCACTAAGCAGTAAAAAGTAACCCAAATAAAGGCTTTTTAGATTCTCTAAAAAGCCTTTTTAATTACAGGATAAAATAATGAAAAAAATCTTCTTTTTGGGTGAATGCATGGTTGAGTTAAAAGCTATTTCAGATAGCACGCTAAATCAATCATTTGCTGGCGATGTTTATAATTCAGCGGTGTATTTAAAGCGTTGTTTTAGCTCACTTGAATGTGGGGTTGTAAGTGCTATCGGTACGGATGCGCTCAGTATTAAAATGCGGCAGCGATTTGTCGAAGAAGGCCTAGCGACACAGCTTGTCTTCACACATGCTAATAAAGTACCCGGTATTTACTACATTGAAACTGATGAGCAAGGGGAGCGCAGTTTTACCTACTGGCGACATGACTCAGCAGCCCGTAAAGTGGTGGATTTTTTTAACCCAAGTGTTGAAGAAGAATTAGCCAGTGCAGATATGCTGTTTATCTCGGGTATTTCATTGGCTGTCATTGAACCAGCAAGCCGAGATTTATTTTGGCAAATCGTGCAGCGGATAAAAAAAGCGGGGGTTAAAATCGTTTTTGATCCCAATTATCGAGCCCGGTTGTGGCAGTGTGAGCAAGAAACTAAAGGGCAATACACTATTGCATTCGAACTAGCTGATATTTGTCTACCAGGTATTGAAGATTTAACGACACTTTATGAGCTTCATAGCGCACAAGCCGTTATGGACTATTTAGCGCAATTTAATATCGCAGAAGTCGTTGTTAAAAATGGCCCAAGCTCTGTCTTTACAAAAATAAATGGTCAATTGTTTGAGCATCAAATTACACCAGTTACACATGTTGTCGACACCACATCAGCAGGCGATGCATTTAATGGTGCTTACCTAGGTGCCAGAATGGCAGGTATGGATGAACATAAAGCTGTACAGCTTGCTGCAAAAGCCGCTGCTGTGGTGATCCAGCAGCCAGGAGCAATTACACCAAAAGAACACTTTGTGAAGGCCATGCAGAGTACTTAATTTCAAAACTACCTTTTAACTGCTCGTTAGCAGCAACTTGATCTTTACCAATTAATTTAAAGAGAGAACGAACATGATCCGCTTTTCTGAACTGATGTCAGGGCAAACACTGCTGCCTCTTATTCAAGCTGAGACACCTGAACAAGGGGTAAAAATAGCCAAAGCAATGGCTGATGCAGGGCTAGGGCTGGTTGAAGTTGTACTTAGAACGAAGGCTTCATTAGCGACTATTTCAGCGATAAAACAACAATTGCCCCAACTCACGGTTGGTGCAGGGACGGTTATCAACGAAGGTATCCTACAGCAAGCAATTAAAGCAGGTGCAGATTTTATTGTTACACCTGCTGTGTCAGCAAACTTACTTCAAGCGCTAAAAAACTGTGGTTTACCGGTTGTTCCCGGTGTGTCTAATACTGCAGACATTTTACTGGCATTAGAGGCCGGCTTTACTGAGCAAAAGCTATTTCCAGCTTCTTTATCAGGAGGGCCGGCGTTTTTAAAAGCTGTGTCGAGTGTGTTCCAAGATGTTCGCTTTTGCCCAACAGGTGGCGTGAATGAGCATAATAA
>NZ_JAKGBH010000070.1:0-18365 GCF_021532515.1 Pseudoalteromonas sp. PAST1
CCTCAAATGCTTAAACAAAACATTTAAAGAACACGGTTAAAGATAACCGTCAATTTCCCTTGGTAATTAGCGATTACGACAGAATCGCGTGGTAATTAAAGTACGACAAAATCGCTTGGTGTTAACAGAAACACACTGAAAAAGTCTTAACTCGATCTGTCAGACTCGAATAATAGAACTCAATCAAATCTGACTGTCGCATATGTGGTAACAAATCTAATAGTATAAATCTAAGGGAATTACACAACGTTGATGTTAATCATCTCTACAAACTTCATTGGGAAATTCAAACTCAATGGTGGTATGCGACAAATCAAAAGCGCTTAAGTCTTCAGAAATTACTTGCTTGAGTGATTGTAGCTCAGGTACATCATACTGAGCATTCAAAACAAGGTGCGCAATTAGCACATGACTTTCTCCATCTAAAGACCAATAGTGCATGTGATGAGCTTCTCTCACCTCAGATTTCGAAAGTAAGGCTTCAATTATCTTGGCTTGTGTTTCTTTATCAGGTGACGCTTGTAAAAATAATACTAACGTAGAGCTTAAATTTTTTAGGATGGGACAATCAAACATTTATTAACTCTCTGAGTTGAATATGTATTTGTCACTTAAGACGTAATTACTAATTGTTCCAACCACAACGCCTAAAACAAAAGCAATATAGTGGAAGATAGGTGAAGGAAACAAAGCAACTATCACGGTAAAAACAGTAAAGTTTGGAATTAAAGATAAAAGCGCACTGGTAAACGCTTTTGGTATCTGTACCTTGCTAGGCAAGTGAAAGCGATCTTTAAAAGTAAACCGACGATTACCATAAAAAGTAACTAATACGGCAAAGAAAAAAGCATAACTTCTAACTACATATAAACTGTGGTCAAAAAAATTTAAACCTATGTAAAAGATGCCGAAGTCAACTAAAAATGCACTTCCTCCGACAGTTAAAAACAGTAGAAATTGTTTTGAAATTAACGATTGCATAGCAGCACTATTTTTCTTTTATTGTTTTTTATCGATTCGCAGTGTTCAGTTATGTGCTTGCCAGAACGGTACTTTTTAAAGTTAACAACTAAGTAATATTCGTTTTCGACCGCATTGGCATTGAAGAGCATTGCAGCTCCTTGCGAATAGTAGCGCCCAGAAAAGCTCCGTTTATCCAAATAGTAGATAGGAATGGAGTCATCTAATTTACTCAGTAGCCATTTATCACTTCTGTTTTTAAAACCCTCTTGAGCAAATAACAGCGCAATAACAAACAATACTGGAGCTAAAGAACCTAGCAACACGATGTATTTATTAATATGTTTAAGCCACACTGACAATATTAGTGCTAGTGCTGGCAAGCCCGGTAAAACATATATAGGTAAAATGTTTCCCGCGAAAGTAAACAAAATCATCGGGGATACTAGCCAGAAGCCGAGAAAGGATACTAACTGTTTGTCACCAGTATATAGAGGGCTAGTCGTTGTGAAGTTCAGCTTGGATTTGAAGAGTTTGTAAAGTAGAACAAATGACCAAGGGAATGCTACAGCAACCCAATACAGCCATATAATGCCTCTAGGCTCGTCATGAGCAGTACCGTAAAGATCGCCTTCCCAGCCGCTCTCTACGAATCGAGACCAGTGCTCACCTATGATGAAATAATCAATAAAGCCGGGGGTTGCTTGCTCGGCCATAAAATACCAAGGGGTAGCAATTAGGAGAGAAATCGATAACCCAGAAATAACAGGAATCTTCTTAAATAGCGCTTTCAAACCTTGAATCAATCCAAAATTTAGGACTAACCAAGGTAGGATAGATAACCCCACAAAAACAATAATGATGGGACCTTTGGTTAGTAGTCCTATCCCAATCCCAACAAATCCTAGATATGACCAATTTTTGCTACCTGCCCACCCTAAATAGAAGCCAACCATAGCGAGCGTCATTGACAAAGTTAGCAGAGAATCGGTCATTACCATGCCGCTTGCAACGTAAAACCCTAAAGAAGTAAGCAAGATAAATGTCGTTACTAGGGCTGATATCCTGAGCTTTTTAGCAAAAAGAAAAACAACAAACAATGTCATTAATCCGGTTATTAAGTGTGGGAGCCTAATAGCAAATTCACTGTCGCCAAGCAAAGCAATGGATAAAGCGCTTGCCCATGTATGCATTGGGGGCTTACCCCAAAATGGTACGTTGTAATCAAATTGAGGGGTTAACCAGTTATTTGAATCAACCATGATACGGGCGATTTCGCCATATCTCGCTTCAGTAGTATCCATTAATGGATACAAGCCAATAGATATTAGCCTAAATAATATAAAGGCAACAAATGCCAAGAGTGTTAATTGCTTAATTTTCATCTGTTGACCTGTTTAACGGGAAACTCAACTCTTGCCACTGAGCTTTTCGTTTCTTCAAATACTACCTCATCTTTTATGATGAACCTTGGACGGTTTTTCACTTCATTGTATATGCGACCAACATATGAGCCGATAAGTCCAATAGAAAGAAGCTGAAAGCCACCTAAAGCTATCATTGCAACCATAATAGTTGGAAAGCCAGTAACCGCTTCACCAAAAAACATTGTTTTTAGAATTATCCATACACCGTACAAAAATGACGTAAAAGCGAGTGTTCCTCCCAAGTAAGTAGCCAATTGAAGTGGCTTAGTACTAAATGAAGTAATACCATCAACCGCTAGACCTACTAGTTTTAATAACGGCCATTTTGACTCGCCACACCAGCGTTTATCTCTTTCAAATTGTAAAGTGACTTGCTCAAATCCCGGCCAAACTAACAGCCCCTTCATGTAAACGTTCTTTTCGCTAAGTTGGTTTAGCTCATTAACAACTCTACGGCTTAATAGCCTAAAGTCGCCAACATCAGCAGGAATATGATAGTCAGAAAGCTTGTTGAGAATTTTGTAGAACATAGAGGATGAAAACTTCTTAAACCAAGATTCACCGTGACGTATGCTGCGTTGCATATTGATGATATCGAAACCGCTTTTCCATTTAGAGAGCATCAAAGGAATGAGTTCAGGAGGATCTTGTAAATCAGCATCAATTAAGATAACAGCTTTGCCATTGGATTTTAAAAGCCCTGCACACATCGCTGCTTCTTTACCAAAATTTCTGCTCAGATTGATTAAAAGCACTTTTGTACTGGTTTTCTTGAAGTCATTTATGACTGTGGTGGAATTATCTGTGCTACCGTCATTAACGTATATGATTTCAGATGATTCATGCACTGTATTTAATATCGATGTAAGCCGCTTATGAAACTCAGGTAAAACAGACTCTTCATTGAATACCGGAACAATTACCGATACAGAAATTTCTTTTTGGCTTCGTTGTGGACTATTCATCTCAAGATCTTCCCTATTTTTATGCCTGCTAATTTAATTTTTTCAGCGCTTAAAGAAACCCCTTCTTCATGCTTATGCGAATGTTTATCGTGTTGTGTGTTATATCGACTTTCATTAGCCTGTGCTGCGTTTATTGAAAACACAGCAAGAATTACTACTAACGCTACGCTAGTAGTTTGAAAAATATTATTCATGATGACTCTTAACTTTTATTAAACCAAATTGTGTTTGCGTAAAAACGCACAGTATGGAGTAAAAAGTTAGGCTGTAGGTGGGCGATAGAGCCTAGTTGAAATACCTAAAGGCAAAAAAATTATCTTATTAAAGTCATGTGAGTGATTTAAAGGCAAGCTTGGTAAAAATGCTTTGACCAAAATCCAACTGGTATGATTGCCACTACAATGTCCGCAATGGTGGCAGTCCTCGATATCGTGTTCTTTGTCACTATCTAGCTGTGGAGAATGTTCTGCTTCGTGGTCATGAATGGTTTGCAGATGTTCAACGTCTAACTGGTGGGTTTCTAAAGTCGCAGATACAGCGACAAACGATTGAAAAACAATCGATATTATCAGCAGTATTTTTAAAAGAACATTAGTGTTCAAAATCGTATTCTCTCGTTAGACGTTGGTAATATAACAAAATAATAAGTACAAATCTAAGCCCTTTATTAAGTTAAAATGTTAATTGTCTCTGCAAACTTCATCGGGAAATTCAAACTCAATGGTGGTATGTGACAATTCAAAAGCGCTTAAGTTCTCAGAAATTACTTGCTTGAGTGATTGTAACTTAGGTACATCATATGGCTCATTCAAGACGAGGTGTGCAGTTAACACATGACTTTCGCCATCCAAAGACCAATAGTGCAAGTGATGAACTTCTCTCACCTCAGATTTCGAAAGTAGGGCTTCAGTTATCTTGGCTTGTGTTTCTTTATCAGGTGACGCTTGTAAAAATAATGCTAGCGTAGACCTTAAGTTTTTTAGAACGTTAAATAAAATAAAAAGTGTAAAAGCGATAGATAACAATGGATCTAAAATAGGCCAATCCACAAACATCAAGATAACAGATACAATGAGGACAGCCACCCAACCAAGGACGTCTTCCAATAGGTGCCATGTCAATACTTTTTCATTTAATGTAGTTCCTGCTGTGAGTTTATATGCTGCATAACCATTTACTGTAACACCAAGTAATGCTAACCCTAGCATTCCCTCAACCATCGGCATTTCTGGGTTAGATAATCGAGGAATTGCCTCAACCAAAATAAAGATAGAGCCAGCTATTAAAACAACGCTATTGATTAAGGCACCAAACAGTGACAAGCGCTTATAACCGTAACTGTACGTCGAAGATGCTTGTTTATCTGAAAAGTGACTCAGCAGCCAAGCGAAACCGATAGATATGCTGTCACCTAAATCATGGACTGCGTCCGCCATGATTGCCGTACTATTGGTTAGCCAACCGCCGATGAATTCAATGATGGTAAAAGTAACATTTAGAAAAAATGTCCAACCAATGCGCTTATTTTTATCGTTTGCATGGTGGTGACTATGATTGTGGCTGTGCATTTTTACCTCTACTTTGGTTACTGGTGTTTCTAAGTCGATTAACATTCATATTAATAAGATGGCGAATCACTGTTTGATATAACCAGCGTTTTATTCCTGACAAATTAGTTCCTTTTTGACGGTAAAATTCATATGGCGAATTATATAAGCCAAAGTCATCATGAATGCCTTCTTTTTGAATGTATGTATCTTTTCCTGTCCACTCGGTCTCTGGGTTTGACAAACAGGTTGTCGCAACTCCGTATCCGCAGAAACTATCTTTAGTTTCGCACATCTCGAACATCTAAAGTCTGGATTAGAACACCTTATAATTATTGTTAGAGGGTAACATTAATTTAGTTCTTTCTCATTATTAGCAATCTCAACGTCAACACGCATGAATGCTTTACCGTCAACAATAGTCATTTCACCAACCTCTAATTCCTCTAACTCTTGTGGCAACCTTTTACTTCCAAGTACAGATGTAACAGATTTATTCTTAACATCATCTCTATCTCTTCTAGCCATTACTTTCTCATTGGTTATTGCATGATTAACTTGTATCGATGATTGCTGCGGCATTGCGACAACTGCGTTACAGTTATTGCAAACAGCTACTAGTAGATTCTCTACAATAGCTGAATTATCGCTGAGCGCTACGTCACGTTTCATAAATGTAGTCTCAACAACACATTCGCATTTATGACATATTGCTTTGCTTTTATCACCAGCTTTTACAGTTTTCATATCGAATTAAATCATATTGTTACTTAGTAAAATTAAATAGCACAAAGGCTGTGAATTGAAACTTTAATACTTAGATTGTGACCTCAAGATTATTTTGATTCAGCTAAATCAAGAGATACGGCTAGCGCATACTGTTCATCCGTCTGTTTAGAGTAGATATCGCCACGATGGATGTCATAGAAACTAGCAAAGTCAGGAATATTCGATACGATGTTATTGCCCCATTTTCCTTTGTGAATAATATTGCTAGAGCCTAAATGTCTAAGTAATTTATGAACTTCAGAACTTAAAGATACTTCTTCAATAACTTTATTTTTTTCGTCACCGTATTCACATATATGAGTCGTGTCACCTTCTTCAACAAGTGCTTGAAAAGGGTTTCTTAAAAGTTCTTTTAAATCTTCAAATGTTAATTGTCTAACTTCTTTTCTTGTCATAATCACTCCAATATTTATTGTTATGTGGTAATACTAATTAATGCTCGAACAATTAAGTTCGTGTTTAAGCTTTTGAACAGCTCTAACCTTGTTAAACGACTGATACTTTTCTTTGTTATAGCTAGCAGTTTTCCCCGTAGGATTATGAGTAACTGTAACGCCTTTCTGAGCGTTTCCTAGTATGTCATGAGGTGATACACATGTATCAAACTGTAAATCCTGTGCTTTCACATTCATTGATTTCAATAAGCCTAAGAGTTTATGTGAGCTTCACAACGATAAAAGATAGCTTTCCTGATATGGCCCGGTGCAGAATTCAGTGGTGGTGTGATTACCTCTGTTCTGACATCAATATGTTCCTTATGACAAGCAGAGCATTCTTCATCTTTAATTTCTGTCATTATTTATTGCTCATCAAGAGTTTATTTTCTTTAATTTTTAGCAAAGCCTCATTAAGATTATCAACTTGTAATGCTGCACAAATATTTTCTATCTGTAAGTAGTCACGCTTCAATTGAAGTGACAAGTCATTCCAAGTTTTTGCATTCAAGGAGTTTTTTAAAACTTTAAGATCTAAATAAGCATCTTCACTAAATTCAATTTGTCTCGACCATCTGTTATTTTTTTTATACGCTTGCTGTCTTAATCGATTGTTATAGCGTATCCATAACTCGTCTGGAAGCTTGTCGATAACAGATTGAAATTCATTGATATCCTCATCCTCAAAAACTGCTACTTTAGCCTCCACGTCTTTTATTCTTTTCTTTATTTCAGATTCATTTAAATTAGAACCTTTAAGTTCAATTATTCTGCTTTCTGCTTCAGAAGAACTTATTAAAAATTTAGATTTCTTAACAGTTGTCTCTGCTATTTTTTCATGAAAATTTTCAAAAAAATCAGTAAAAAACTTTTCTTCTTCAGACTCTAATACGATGAAGAGTTTTTCAAAGTACTCTTTGTTAAGATAAATATCTTCAAGCATATTGATGATTTTATCTTCACTCATCTGTCGAGCCGGGCGACCACGTTTGCTACTACTATTCATGGGTGTTCCTTTTTAAAATTTGCCAAAGCATTATAGTCGATTATTTATCGTTACCAAGTAACTTTAAATTAAAAAGTATTACCGGGTAATATAAATATTGCTATGTAGAAGGTTTGCGTTGGTTTAAGTGAAGAAATTAGAACAATTAAAAAAGTGAGTTTAAAATATACATCAAGCCCGTTTTACGCTTTTCTGTTGCACCTTTCTTATGTATTGCTTTTTCAAAAAAAGACTTAGGTCCAACAAGATGCACTTCGACTTCAGCCCTTGTTATCGCTGTATATAACCAGTTTCTATCAATTAAGTTAGAGCCATTTAGCGGTATGATAACCTTTCTGAATTGGCTACCTTGAGCCTTATGTAAGCTTATGGCGTAAGCAGGTTCAATCGTATTAAGTAGCTCATGATTTAATTTAATGACATCATCCGATGCATCAATTAAAACTTCACCCAAGTGATCTTTTGTTGCCAATGAGATTAATTTACCCAATGTTCCATTTTGAACGCCTGAATCTATATTATTTTTCGTAAATATAATCGGGTCTCCTAGCTTGATTGGAAGCTTATGGGTCTGCCCCATCAAAACAAAAGTGAGATGTTTGTTCAAAGAGTTAAGTTCGCCTTGAAGTAACCTATTTAAAGAATCTATACCACCGTATTCTTTCTTATAAACAGCCGATGTAATTCGACTATCTGAAGTATTTAATTTATAGAGTTCTAAACACCTTTGATTAATTTCATTATCGGCAACACAGTGAAAAGTGATATTTCCTGTTGTTAACGATGGAGGTAGAACTCCATTTGAAATACTTAAACTGTACTCTGGAATACCCGTATCTTCATCGTGTCTTTTTACAATATCCAACCATGAAATAGCTACCCTATGACTATTTATGATGTCATTGAGAACCAAACCTGAATCAATAGGAGGTAACTGTTTAGGATCTCCAACAAATAATATTCTTGTGTCAGGATGTATATGATTGACTAACTTAAACATCGTTGTTACGTCAATCATAGATGATTCATCTAGAACCAATGCATTTTGCTTAGAGCTATCAATCAAGTCCGGCTCTATAGGCTTTTTCATAAGCAACCTAGTTATCGTCATACTCACTTGTTCAGTTGACTCTTGAAGCCTTTTAGCTGCCCTCCCCGATAAAGCAGCACAATGAGAAGTAATTCCTAATATTTCATAGCCTGCCAAAATAGCTTTTAAAACAGTTGTCTTCCCTGTGCCTGCGCCACCTGAGACCACACAAACTTTATTTCTCAGTGCTCTATAAACCGCTCTACATTGCCCAAGTGTTAATTTAAACGAAACCGAACTCAAAGCATGTCTAAAAGCTGCCTTTGCTCTATTTCTTTCATATTCACTCAGTTCTAGATTAACCAAGTATTTAATACGAAGGGCTATTGCTTTTTCTTTTATAAAACATGCTGTAGATTGATAAGTTTCCAGCTCTTTATTGTAAACAAGTACCTTATCTGTTGATGCTTCAAGAACTCGTTGGAATGATTCGGAAGCAAGTGTTTCACTCTTGAGTAACTTTTCTAACTTTGGCTTCAAATCAGCTCTATGGGCCACAGTATGGCCTTGCCTCTCATGTCGTTTCAACGCTTGTTCGAATGCTGATATTATTCTTCTAATGTCATCATTTTCAATCGAGAATCGCTCTTGAGCAATTGAATCTACAGCATTAAACTTCATCCCCAATTTAGTAAGTAAATATGGGTTATCTTTGAGTTGAATGATGGATTCATGATCATGATATTTAATCAACCGTTGCTGAACATGCAGTGGGATTCCAAGTTCAGAAAACCAAGTTGTATACTTTAGATTTGAGTATTGCCTATACCCGCTTAAGAGCGTATTTATTTTGGCTTTGCTTAAAATTTCTTTAAGTCTTTCTTCATTTCTGTCATCAAGGATCTGATAAATCTCATTACCAAAGGTATCCCATACTTCCTTAGCCTTGCTTTGAGAAATACCTCTAAAACTTGGATTTTTTCCAATAAATAACGCAAAGTGCTCTGCTGTGGTTGGCAATACTATTTCAATTTTTTCAGGCTTTACGTAGTGATCTTGAGTAATCTTGAAGTTATTTTCACTAGTAAACTTTCTAGTTTCAACGTTACCTGTAACTTTCCAGTGTTGACCTAAACTAGGTTCAATTGGCACGCATGAGCTTGGTGTTTTGATGAAAATGATTTTTTTATTCTGTCGATTCTTTTTGGCCTGCACCGATAATTGTACACCACTGAATGAAACGTAAGTTTCATCGGATTGGTATACATTGGTAACTCGGATAACTTCAGTTTTAATGATGCTCAAAGTACACCATTAATTTCATTGATTACTTGAATTGTTTCTCTATGACGTTCCGCTGAAGCTTCCGCTTCACCAAGCCTACCTTTAAGTGCTTTTATTTCTGCTCTTAAACTGAAATTCTCTTTTTCTAATTCAGCATTTCTTCTTGAGATCTCATTAACACTTTCACCAGAAGTATTAAAAACGCTTGAACAATCTTGAGTATTCGACTTATTAGAAGCTTCAACACTTTGCAATAATCCAGCTTTAATGAGATCTCCTATAAGCTTCTTTTCAAATTCTTTATAAACTTGAAGTAATACAGGATTCCCATTTGCTGGCTTAAGAGCACTGTAGCCAATTCCACTATCCCTAGCTACCAAAGTTTTAACTAATTCCTTTGTTTTAAAATTCACAAACTCGCTTAGTTCACCAAGTGATTTATCTTGGTGCCAACTTTCGAATTTATCTATATTGGTCTGAGCATCCGACATTATTTCTCATCTCGAATTCTATTAATTGTGGTCCTAGTAACTCCATATCTTCTAGCTAACTCGCTAACCGTGCATTCTTTATTCACGATAAGCTTTCGAATTTTCTTTCTATCAGCTTCTTGAATAGTTGCAGGTCTACCAAGATGCTTACCTGCTAGTTTAGCTGCTTCCCTACCTTCCTGAGTTCTTGACACAATTAAATCACGCTCTAATTGCGCGAAAGTTCCTATCAAATTAACTGTTGCTTTTGCAAAAGGACTTTCGTTTGAGGTATCAATAACACCATCAAGCGTCTTTAATGTGGCTTTCTTTTGATGGATAGCTTCTATAATAGATAAAACAGATTTAAGAGAACGGCCTAGGCGATCAAGTTTTGTCACTATGATCACATCACCTTTACGAATGTAATTTAAAAGTTCGGATAGTTTAGCTTCATTTTCATCTGAAGCCCCACTTTGCTTACCAGAAAATATTTCTTCACAGCCAGCGCCTTTTAATGCGTTGAGCTGAATTGTTAAATCTTGCTCAATTGTCGAAACTCTGGCAAAGCCTATTTTACTCATTTTAATTTACTCTTAGATTCTCAATCCATTTTTAGTGTACTTAAGTTAAAACTTTAGTACACCCTTATCCAAAAGTAAACTTTAATCTTAAAAATTAATAAAGTACATGTACTTTATTTGATATCAAACTTAAGTTCTTGTGTTCTTAAAATACCAAATAAAAAACTCTGGGCAAGCATCATAAGGTATAATTAATTCTTCATCACCAATAGCAGAAGCTAAATCGTAAATCCCAGTATCCCTAACTTCAAAATCATCAACATGTTCCAGCAGCAGGAGAATCACCCTAAATGATGAATCATCTACTTGAAATTCTTGAACACCATCAATTCTGTTTTCTAATGATAACGTTTTTAAAGACGACACTTGACCAAGCAAGTTAGAAATGGCCTCATTAGCAGTAGTTAGCTTTTGTTCCAACGTATAGTTTTCACTTTCAGCAATCATTAGGTCTTCTTCTAACCTTGCTACTTCAGTTTCTTCAGGAAGAATTTCACCATTGCTGTTTTGGAACTTATCTAGCCTTTTTCGATACTTTTTATTTCTTCTTAAAGTTGATGGAGAAATTACCTCTGAGTATTTTTCTTCAAACTTTTCAGAAACATAATCTGACAATGCAGTTAAATTAACGAAGGAAAGCTTTTTCATTCCCTTTAAAATATCTACTAATCTCGCATCTCTATCATTTACACTTTTCTGCTTAGATTTTTTTAAGGCCAAACCCCGTTGTTCAGACATTTAGTATCTCCAACAATTTCTTATTATCATCTGAAATCAATTTTTCCCTACCGTCTAACAACTCATCCAGTGGTATTTCTTTTATTTCTGAAACCATCTGAAGTGATGTTAATAAAAATGAAACTGGATCATCTTCAACTTCGCCCTCAATAGACTCAAGTATTTCAGCCAATTCAGGAACTACTTTATTTAACTTTCTTACCATTCGATTTGAAATTCTTTTTAATTTATCACTCTGTAAAATTGGAGTATTTGCAGCTTCTTTGAGACGTAGCCACAAGCTATGTTTAAATGTACCCGGCACCATATACTTCATTCGGTTAACAACTTCGTCCTTATCACCAACCGCTATCCCGTACTTATTGATAATGTCTATTCTGACTTTCCAACAACTTGCTTGCTTCAAATTATTAGTGATCTCATAATTTATACTATCTAGGTCAGCACTCGTGACATTAGCCTTGAGTTTTTGAGCCGTCAGATCCGCAACATCGTCTAATAGCTTTTTAATTTTAAGTGCTATTGCTGGTGCCTGATGCTTTGTACTGATTGCTTTAGGACAAATATGACAGTTCATTCGCCCAATTGTTCTTACAACCTCATTAGGACAATCATTTCCAAACGGACATAGATGTGTCCAGTTAAGCGAAAGTTCATCTTTAGAACTCAAATCATATAAACCTGAACCAACTTCTTTAGTCATATGTGTAGTAATTGGCCTATATTTTTTAGCAAATTCTCTATAATCTATCGTTTGTTCAAAATCATCCTCTTTAAATGCAACCGTCTCTGGAGCAACTACACTTTCAATGACTAATTTTTTGTGTTTTACAATTTCTCCTTCAATCTGAGGAGAACTATCTGAATAGTAACCAACGGTCGCTTCAGATTGACCCGTGATCATTCCTATGGCTTCCCGATCACCGATTAGCACATCAAATACCGTAACTAGTTGCTTACGCAAAGAATGGACAGTAATTAAACTTTTATACTCTATTGAGCTGAAAGGAACAAAATCTTCTTTTTGGTTATCACGAATGTAATAACTATAAGATACTGGGACACTTCCCAGCCTTGCAAAGTAATAAAAGTCCTGCGACCGAACATTGACTGGCCCAAATCTAAGTTGACTGACAAATTCGATACCAGAATCAGTCAAACACTTTTCAAAAATCTCCAAAAACAAAGAAAGATTGTAATGGCGAAACGAATTGGAATTTGAGTTTTGTAATAGTGGCTTAAGCTTACCAAATTTACTCTGTTCATTATCTTGATACTTAATTGGATTGACGTAGTTTGGATTTCGGTTTAGACCTCTCAATTTTCTAGCTAACAGAAGCACTTCCATAACTTCTTTTGAGATCAAACTTTCAAATCCTGTAGGCTTACTTTTATCCGTATGAATCCTGATATCTACCAATGACTCCATCGGTAAATTGTTATCCTGAATATAGTCAGCATCAAAGTTATCAGCATCTAACCAACTCGCATTTGACGCCCTCTGGGCAGCATATGCACTTACTAAAATAGAAGCAAAACTTTGATAGTCTAGATGTTTGCACATCAAACCCATTTCAGTTAACTGAATAGACTTTCTCTTGAACTTACTTAAATCGACATCAAATATTTTTAACGGTCTGTAGCCTTCAACAAGCTCAATAACCTTGCTGATAGGAAGATGACCTTCGACTGGAATACGGTTACTAACCTCTTGTTCACTTAATGATGTCTCAGTTTTATCTATGAAATCTGAAATATCTTCCTTGATAACCTTAATATCAGCAGCAATCTCATTTAATCCATTTTTCTTGCAGTACAGGTAACACTCTTCTGCCGACTTCAACATAGCATGTTTAGTGAGCGTCTTTATAAAAGCTCTAAAGTAAATCCAGTAGTTCAAATCCAACATAGCCTTGTTGCTTTTGGAGTATCTTGAACCGAACTTTTTCTTATTTGCATCTAAGGGATTTGATTGTAGTTTCAAACCATCAATATTGCCGAAGTTGGTAAGTATGTATTCAAAGTACCTGTTGATTGTTGCAAGAGTGTCTCTGAGGGTATTATTGTTATCCGTTGAGTGCAGCTTTCTCATGTCAACGAACAAGGATGTGAAATCAATAAATGAGCATGGGTAAATAATTTTTTGCTCTGATTTAAAGGCAACACTCTCCATCACCGATGATGGTTTAATGAATATATAACCTAAGAACTTTTCGGGTGTATCAGGGTATTGGATCACCGTGTCATTCTTGCTGAAAAAGTAAGGTAAATAATCAAACAGATAGGCATTTAAATATCTAAGCGCATTGATTCTTTGATTCTTCGTACTTTTTTCTGGTGAATCATGGCCTACATAATCTTCTTGAGACTTATACCAAAGTGAAGATTTATCTATGGAGCTAATATTATAATTAGCTAAGCTGGAAATATGGAAAGTATATTCACCAATCTTAATATCATTTCTTAAAGCCCTTGGAGCCAATACACATAGGTCTTTGCCCTTTAAGTATGGACTAGAAGACTCCAGCGCCTCCTTTGGGCCAAGGCTCTTAAATTTTGAGTCATCATAATCGAGAGTTGTTTTTTCGTCTTTCTTAATTTCAATCTTAAGCTGCCTACGAGCTAGCTCTTGGGTTTTACTAACTATAGCAGTATCAAACTTATGATCGAAAAATGAAATTGCAGGCAACCATGACATAACTCCTTGGTTACATCTTAAACGATCAACTCGGTAGTTGTTCACTATCTCTGGGGATAACCCTGTTGGCTTCTCAATTCCATAAGCGCAAAACAAGTTAAAAACATCAATTGCAGACTTGTTCCAAGTCTTATAATGATTGAAATTCTCCTCAACACCTGCCCAATCATTTATGAAAGAATGCTTACTTTGCTCAAATCTAGATCGAGTGGCGGTTAAAAGTAGCTCTTTTGCGAATGAAGGAAGTAAGCTAATAAAATAATTATCAGATAAGAACTGCTTATGAGGCTTTGTAAATGGCTTATTAAAGTAATAATCCGCTGGAATAACAACTACTTTCTTTTTTGCTATCGAAGCAAATAAACTCGCAAAAATGATCCTTAAGAAGCCCTTCTCTCCATTAGAGCTAATAGCCACTCCTAGAAGTTCAAATATACGGTTTTGCTCTAGTTTCCAAATATTATCATTCTTAGTTGAATGGTAAAAGTCATGTATGTTTTCAGGCGTTACATCATCTAAAAACGTCAATAATTCATAAGAGAAATAGCCATAATAATCATGCCCTTTTCGTGAATCAGGACTAGCTATTGGTTGAAGATCTTCTATAAATGATGCCTTTATAGCTTCAAAGTGCTCACTGATACTATTTAATTCCAAGGATCTTTTCCTCTGCCAAAGTAAGCTGATAATTTATGGCATCTTCAGTCAACTTCTTAACATCGCTTTTATTCTTCATTAGCAGATTGTTTGCGGCTGCCATCATAGACTTTAAAATTACCTTATCAATAATTGCGTAGCCCTTAGTGGACTCTTCACTACTATGTCCCATCAACGATTGAACAGTAGCAGTATTTAAACCAACCTTACCGCCTTCGAGTGGTAAATAATTTCGACAGAAAGTTCCGTAATAATGCCTCAAACTATGCAAAGTATAAGGCTTCTCAATACCTAGTTTCTTTTGAACACGTTTAAATGACTTATTTAAAGACTCATTACTAGCTAGAAAATATGGTTTTCCCTTATTTTCGTGGTCCAGATTTACGAACAGAAACTTATGACTACAACTTGTTTTCCTTCTCTCAATCAAGTATTTCGGTAAAGTATCAAAAAATATTGTCTTAAAAGGCTCTATAAAATATACCGTTTTAATGTTTCTACCTTTCCACTCTAGTTGCGCTCGTTGATCACTGCTCAATGTAACATAAGCCAGAGGACGGTCTTCTGGGTTAATTGTATAAATTATCCGTTTACGTGAGTTCACATCTGCCATTAATAGTTGTAGTCCTTCAGATTGACGTACACCCGTCCCAGCTAATAAAGCCCATAAACAAATATCCCGATAGTTTGATGTTTGGTCTATAAGCTCCTCAGCTAAATCAAGTGGAAAAGCCTTATTATAAAAATCTTGATTACCAGCAGTAGAGCCAACAGTTTTAAACAACGAGCTTTGAACATACTTTGGCCCCCCTGAGAGGACTCCTGCCATCATCGAATTTGCTATTAATGCATTGGCCTGACTTTGGTTTAGCACTCTTCTTGTCGTCAATTCTGAGAACATAATGTCGGCTTCAACGTCGATATTTAGCAACCCACTTTCTTTCATCACAGTGAGTTCTGATTGTAGAATTGCAGAATCCTTTACAAATTGACTAACCGAGCTAAGCATTCTAGAACATGATGTGGCTTTTTTAGGTTCTTGCCCTGTAAGCCTCGCAATCTCACCTATAAAGCCATCAGCATATTCGCCTTCTTTAAGATAAATAGGATACGAAAGTATCAGGTCTGCTAAAACAGTTCTGGATAACAAGCCTGCTTTAAGATTTTTATATTTTTCGCAAACTATAGGAAAAGTGTAAATATACTCGAAGAATGTTTTTAGATCTTGAGCAATAGCTTTGATAGTGTTTGATGGTTCTTGAGCTAGTGCTAGTGCTTCAATGTATTGCTTCGGTTCTTCTAATACTCCAAGCTCCTGATGGAACAAAGCAAATGATGAGAAGCCGTTATGAACTTTATATTCGATTTTGCTGATCATTATGTATGCACTAAGCTCTTTAAGGTTTAACTTAAACCTATTATAGTGCATAAAAGTGCATATAAAAGAAATATCTATAAAATACTTTAAAGTTGTGCTTTTGATTTAAATGCTTGATAAATAATTAGTAAATGAGGGAGTAAGATGGCGTCCGTTCAGGGATTCGAACCCCGGACCGATGCCTTAGAAGGGCATTGCTCTATCCAGCTGAGCTAAACGGACTTTATATTAACTTTTCAACATGCACTAACACAGTAGGTTGATATAAGAACCTTCGACCAACGCCTTAGAAGGGCGTTGCTCTATCCAGCTGAGCTACGGGCGCATCGAAAACTTCATAAGTTAGCCTGTAAGCGCCGCTTCTTAAAGAAGAAGTGGTCGGCGATGCAGGATTTGAACCTGCGACCCCTTGGACCCAAACCAAGTGCGCTACCAAACTGCGCTAATCGCCGATGCTTACTGTTGTTTGCGAGTGACCTCGTTAACAACGGGGTGCATGATAGTGATTTGACCGAGTCAGGTCAAACATTTTTTTAAGAAAATAATTCAATCGGTCACTTTTAGTTCATAATGGTTAAATATTGCAAATATAAGCTAAAATTTGAACTCTTTTTTATAAAGTAGCGCTTTATATAAGATTGCATCTTGGCGCTATGATGCTTTTCTGCGAAAATACGCAGCATAAATAAATATGATCAAACAAACATGATTTGTGTATCCACGCCCCCTTTATTGGATAATCATATTTAGATGTATCAGTATCAAGTTAACTAACCCCAATTAAAGGTCACCCATGACGGCAAACATCATCGATGGTAAGGCAATAGCTAAACAAGTACGCAGCAATGTAGCAGAGCGAGTTGCAGAGCGTGTAGCGAATGGATTACGCGCTCCAGGACTAGCAGTTGTGTTAGTTGGTCAAGATCCAGCTAGCCAAGTGTATGTTGGTTCTAAACGTAAAGCATGTGAAGAAGTCGGCTTTGTATCTAAGTCTTACGATTTACCTGGCGACACAACTGAGCAAGACTTACTTGCATTAATAGATCAACTAAACGAAGACAAAGAAGTAGACGGTATCTTAGTACAGTTACCTTTACCACAAGGTCTTGATGCTGAAAAAATTCTTGAACGCATCACACCACATAAAGATGTTGATGGTTTCCACCCTTATAACATTGGTCGTTTAGCTCAGCGTATGCCGGCACTTCGTCCTTGTACGCCGAAGGGGATTATCACCCTACTCGACTCTACCGGTGTTCGCTACAAAGGTATGCACGCAGTTGTTGTTGGTGCATCAAACATTGTTGGTCGTCCTATGTCACTTGAGCTTTTACTTGCAGGCTGTACAACAACGGTGTGTCATAAGTTTACTCAAGATTTAGAAACGCATGTTCGCCGCGCCGATTTATTAGTTGTAGCGGTGGGTAAACCTGAGTTTATTCCGGGTGATTGGGTTAAAGAAGGTGCTATTGTAATCGATGTAGGTATTAACCGCCTTGAATCTGGCAAGCTTGTTGGTGATGTTGAATACGATATCGCTGAACAAAAAGCACATTTCATTACACCAGTACCAGGTGGTGTTGGTCCAATGACTGTGGCAAGCTTAATCGAAAACACCCTTGAAGCGTGTGAAAAGTACCACAGCTAAGAAGAGCTAAATTATTGCAAAAGGCTGCCAATTGGCAGCCTTTTTTGATTTTAAGTTTTTTGTAGTTTGAACAGCCTGAGCTTTAACATCTGGGGGAGCACTGAAAACACAATCATCATAAACATCAATAGGTATTGCCAGTCTTGATATTGTTCGTTTATGAGTAAAACAGCGCATACGATTCCCGCAATTGGGTTAGCTATCGTTCCGAATGAAAACTCAGCTACAGTCATGCGTCCTAATAACCAAACATACAGAATATAAGCGATGGCAGTATTGGGCACGATTAACCAAAATAATGCCGAATATTGCAGCGCTGAGATAGGCTCAAATACCACTTGGTATTGCTCTGGGTGAAGTAAACTGCCATCAATAAACGCAGCCAATAATAAAATAGTGCCGCCAATGATTAACTGCCAGGTAAGCACAACCCACCAATGAATATGCACCGACAAACTCTGTACTAAGGTGCTACCAATCACAATAGTCAGTAAGGCCCCAAATAAAGCAGCCACTCCCAATACATTTAATGACACGTGTGCTGGGTCAAACAACAACCATGCCAATACCACCAGCGCCATAGCACAGAATGCTTGAATTTTTGCAGGGCGCTGTCCTTTAGTAAGCCAAGCATATATCAAAGCCACAACCGGCACAGACACCATCCCTACCCCAGCTATAGCTGCAGGAAGGTTTACTGCCATGATAAAAATAAAGGCAAAAAACAACGCGATATTCACAGCACCTAAC
>NZ_JAKGBH010000071.1:0-18059 GCF_021532515.1 Pseudoalteromonas sp. PAST1
GCTAAGCTAAATGCGCGTGATTACAATCGCCAACTGGTTGAAGCGATGATCAAAGTGAAGGCGCTAAATAAGATCAACACCCTTGGTCTGCCTAAATATCAGTAAGTTAAGTGAATTTGTTAGAGAGCTGCATTTGATCAACAAGGCCTTGTTGGTGATAAATCCTCAAGAGACATATCTTTATCGCTGAAATACTTGGATCTTACATAATCTAAATCATTACTGACTTGAGTAAATGAGAAATTAAATACTATTGGCCGTGACCTAAAGTAACCAAGCAGTAAGATAAAATACACTCTGGTTTCAATACGTCTTAATTCGTTGACGAGCCTTTGAGTTTCACTATCTAACGAAAAATAATCATCACGATCTTTACGGTTAAAATTGGGTAAGGCATAGAGTTCGTTGATTTCTGATTCGCTGAGAATTTGTATACGCTTGGTGTTTGATGAAGAAATAGTGGTAAGCCTTTCTTGTTATTTTTAATCAGCATACCTTAATCAATGAGGTTAATGTTTACCAGTCAACTGCTTAACATTACCATAAAGCCGATTTAAGCGACTAAAGTGGTAAACTTTTCATAAGATAGTTTACCACTGTGTATTATTACTTAAGAATACTAATGCCGATTTCGAGGGGATGGGCTAAATAATACAAACTGTGTTACTCAAGGGGTGAAGTCCAATGGTACGAAAAGTTACTCTAAGCGTGAAAATTCAAGCTAAGGTTAATTTCGAGGGGATGGGCGCAAAACCCCTTTTCCAGAATTAAACAATTTTACAGGGCCGAAACGCACAGTTCCTTGCTTTGAGCTCAATAGAGGCAATATCAAAGTAATGATTAAGGGTGTGTAAAATTCAAGTGGCAAACTCATGCCGTATCGAAAATATGAATTCAAGCTGCAACTTAAAATAGATAATGAAATACAAAGTGAAATGTAAAATAACCCGCGTACTGGGCTTTGTTTCTTTTTAATGAAGCTAATGCCGTTTTTAGTGCTATTTTCGCCACACTATGACTCCTTTTCATCTAAACAGATGTAAATTCTTCTCCTCAAATACGCAGGCAAAAGATGACAGTTGGTCACATAAAAGCAATAATAAAGGACTATTGCTGGTAAACTCTCAGTACATTATTATTAAATTCGATGTAGTAGTTAGAGTTGGATGTTTGTATGGGAGCCTCACCTATAGCCTTAATGAGCTTATTATTTTGCTTCATATTTTGGGTGATTTCTTTATCTGTATTCTTAAAGCGTGAATTTATTCGTTCTCTTGCAATAGCGCAGCGCGTCAGAAAGTTGGTTCAAGAGTCAATTCAACTGGAGATCTACATGAAAGGGCTGCCAGTTAATGATGAGCGTTCTGCTGCCTTCCGTAGAATTCAAGAAATTAAAGCTGAACTTGCTGGAATAGAAGGCTTTCCTCAAAAGAGTAGTATTACCCCTGCCTATGCATCCAAGATAGAGCTTAAAAATGTTGTTAATTTAGCCAGCTACAAACGCAGAGCTTAATATGGAACATATAAATGCATTTGTAGTTTCTTATAACAAGTTATTTACTGCAGGAGCTAGTGACTTCTTTTTTAAATACTTGATGAGCTTTTCAGGCTTACTTTTTGTGGTTTTCTGCCTAACTATCATTAAAGCCTACTTTAAAAAAACATCATTCTCACACATGTGTTTAGTAACATTCGTTACAATATCCTATTTATCAACTGATTATTTAATGGCTCTAGAGTACTTAAGAGAAGCGGGTAGTTTTATAGATGGTGTAGTCAATATGTATTTGATGTTCTCTCTTTTTGATAGCATTACAGCGCTTATCATTGCCTTATTATTTCCTTTTATAAGAAAGGGTAAAGGATACTCAGATGCTTCAGTAATCACAATGTGTATCTTTTTGATAAATTCAGTCTTGCACCTAATTTTGATGTTAAATTATATTACGCAAAATTCCCTTAACCCTTATTTAGGCTTTTTTTACTCTATTACTGTAAATATAAACGACTTGATATTACTTAGTGCATTTCTAGCACCAACTTTTATTACTAAAGTAAAACTTCTTTTTACGGAAAAATTGCTTTTACGCCTGTCGGATTAAAAATGGCCAAGGTCTTTCTGGCCATTTTCTTGCTAATTTTACTTTGCTAGGCTGATTTGGAGGGTTTGGCTTTAATTGTTAAAGCACCTTCTAATGACGTTTTAATCTTCTTAGTAATTGTTGGAACAAAAGTAGGGTCAATAATTCCGTAATCAGCACTTTCTTCTAACGAACTTGCAACTACTTTATTTACAGTTTCAAGAAGTTCTTCAGGTCTAACATCTTCTAAATTTGTGTTTTCATTTATGTTCAGAAGAAGGTAGTCTAGACTTACATTTCTTCTAATCGCTGTAGTTAAAATAAAATCCCATGGCATAGAAGGGCGGCTAAACCACATTTTCATAGTGCTCGCATTATGTCCTAAAGCTCTTCGTCCACTTTCATCTTCAATTTCATATAATTCATCAACCCCCCACACTTGCTTGCAGCGCTCTAAAACTTGTGAGACGTATTTTTTCTTTGAGTCATCATCTAGATTTTTAAAATATGTATCAGCCATGTTTAGTTGTTCTTGTAAGTTCACTACTCTATATTCTAACAAAAAAAGATAAATTTAAAATGAACAAAAATTTATGTTGATTTCAGTCACTTTTTGTAAATCGATAAAACCTTAAAAATCAATGTTTTTTGATATAAACGGCAGTAGAAACAAAATTTTAGATCTCAAAACAAATTATTCAACACATCCTCAAATGCCTTTGAATCTTCATCTACAATATACATTGCAGTTGTAACTTCTTTAGAATGACCAAGCAGTTTACTAATTCTGCTTATCTTTACGCCTTTTTCATCCAGCCAGGTCGCGTATGATCGTCTTAGAGAATGGGGAGCAACTGTGTTATATATTTTACAAAGCTCATAAATAGCGCTGCCAGATAAAGGCTTACTATTTTCAACATCAATATTTCCACTATGTGATACTTTGACAAATAACGGGCCAGGCATTATGCCTCGAACATTCAACCAGTCTTCCAAAGCAAGTTTTGTAATAGGGTGGATCGCAACATATCTTTCCTTATTACCTTTACCAATAATCTTCAAATACTGAGTGTTTATTGTGACTCTATCTTCGCTACTAAGCTCTAAGACTAATGATGAAATCTCTATTGTGGCCAACTCACTTCTTCTTAACCCGGTACCAATTAAAATATGAAAAAGCGCCAAATCTCTAAGCATTTTATTTCTATTAGTTGGGTTTGAGCTTGCTATTCTCTCCAAAAGCACTTGGAAACTAGAACGAGAAATTACCTGATGTTTTTTAATTCTAGAGCCGGTTTCTCCTTTCACTTTTAGAATACCATCTAGCTGCAATCTAGAAATCTGTCCTAACAAATAGGCATGCTCACATACACCCTTTACAACGGAAACATATAATGAAATCGTTTTTGGAGATAGCTCCTTGGCTTTTAGGTTATGGATAAGGCTATTCAAATCAGTTGAAGTAATTTCTGCCCAATTAATTTCATAAAAATCTGGGTAGCCGGTATGTTTTGCAATTGCTTGCAAACATCGAGTGACGGTCTCTTTGGATGTATCCGCCGCCAAAGAGTTAACATAATTGAATATCGGACATTTAGGGTTTACATAAATCTCATTTAATTTTTGTTTAATCTTGGTAGCCGGTAATTGAGGCTGTTTTAAATCGATAATCTTTTCCAATCTGCTGTTCATAATTTAAATTCATACGAAACCATAAGCACTGTACATTTATACATCCAAAATAAACTTGTGTAAATGCCCATTTATGCAATTAACATGTTATGTTAAATCAACTGTAAAATAGAATCTTGGGAAATTAGACTCTATTAATTAAAAAGATTTATCTAGGTATAAGGGGATGTTTTAGTTCCTAAATGAGAGTTATTAGTAAGAGCATATTAACTTTCGAATCGGGAGATTAGTCCGATACTAACCAGTATCGGACTTAAGCAATTGAATTGTTAGTAATTACTTAAAACCACCAACTTTACTTGATAAGAAAATAAAGGCAATTATAAATTCACCAACCACTACAGCTAACAGCCATTTTATATTTTCTGTATCAAATTTCATGAAGTCCAAAAAAAATATAATTACTCCAATTAAAAACCAAGTTAAGAACTGAGTTTTCATAATACCCTCTCTAATTCATGAGCATCTTTGGCTTGAGCGATCATTTCAAGTGCGTCATTAATTTCGGTTAAAGTTTCTTTATCTATTAACGTTATTCGATCTAAATCTATTTTTTCCGGGTTGGATATCCAAGAGACATCATACTTAGCAAGCAATAATGATTGAGCAGACTTTAAATTTTTCTCTGCTTCAGCAAAACCTTTTGACAAATTTAGTTCCATATTAAATCCTTAGCTGAGCATGTTTCTTAAACACATCACCTGTTTTTGGGTTTATAAATAGGCCGTTCATTTCAGCTAAAGATTCTAAAGTGAAATCAGGATTGTTTTTTAGAATTGCGTTTCTTACATCTTCATTTTTTAAAAATACATCTGCAGGAATTGTGAATTGGTTTAAATTCATGGGCTCTACGATTGGTGTTTTTCCTAATTCAGAAATGATATCCATTGCAGACTTCAGCTCCGAGAAAATAGCAAAACCAATGTCATTCATTTCTTGTTTAGTGGTCCCAACCCCATTTTTAATTAGCTCTGGATAAGGCATTAAAAATACATTTAAAGCCTTTTGAATTTGATTTTTAATATCTTTCAATGACATATGTAAAATACCAAGGTCGAATAACTACTTATAATTTACAGCTTGTTTCTAATTAAAAGGCGGGAAAAAAGAGTAAATTTTAAATTTAATCTATTTTTTAAAATGTTTCAGGTTGAAGTGTTTTAAAACCAAGTCCAATTTTTAAAATTGGACTTGGCGAAAAGCGTTATGGTGCAACTGATTCGGTTTTGGTGCACTCCTCCCCTTCTAGGCTCCAACCTGTAGGGCAAGTATTGGTACTTGGAACTTCTTCAGTTTTACTACACTGCTCCCCTGATAAAATATAATCTGTTGGGCAAGAGTAAGTTACAGCGGTAGATGTGGAGCTAACGCAGCTAGTGCCACTTAGTGAGCCACCAGCCGGACATGAGTAAACTAAACTCGCATTCTCTCTCTTATTACATTTCGACCCTGACAAACTATATTGTGACGGGCAAGAGTAAGTCACAGCTGTAGATGTGGAGCTAACACAGCTAGTACCATTTAATTTACCATCAGCCGGACATGAGTAAACTAAATTCGCATTATCTCTCTTGTTACACTTCGACCCTGATAAACTGTATTGTGATGGACAAGAGTAATTATATGAAACTGTTGTTGATTTAACACAGTTAGAGCCACTAGAAGTATATCCACTTGGACAAGAGGCAACTGATGCCACTGATGCAGTAGCCGAACATTCGAATGGATATCGACTTGTGTCGCTTACATATCCTGCAGGGCAACTTTTAGTTGTTGTTTCACCCATGCTGACACCGTTGGAGTAACAATAATATTTCATTGGGTATGACGTTACATCCGGTGAAGCAGTCTGACCTGCCGGACATACGTATACTTTGAAGGCATATTCTTTTCTTTCACACTTAGTTCCATTTAATGTATAACCTGATGGACACGAGTACGCTGGAGTACCATATTCATTTTTCACACAACCAGAACCAGTATTCGAATATCCAGAAGGGCAACTCTTAGATGCATCAATTTGAACATCTTTATAACAACTATTACCGGAACGCGTATATCCAGCAGGGCATGATGAACTTGCAGGCGAGCTCGATGAACCTAGACATAAACCATTTGAGTACGTGGTACCAACTGGGCAATTTTTAGTTGCATCAATTTGAGTGTCTTTATAACAACTACTTCCTGAGCGCGTATATCCAGCGGGGCAAGATGAGCTAGCAGGCGAGCTCGATGAACCCATACATACACCATTTGAATACGTCGTACCTGCAGGGCAATTCTTAGTGGCGTCTACTGTATATGTTTTAGAACAATCTCCCGAACTGAGACTGTACAAATAACCTGATGGACATACTTTAATTGCTGGTTGAGTCGTTGTTCTGTAACACATTCCGCCAGATAAAATGTAACCTTCAGGACATGTTGCCCCTTTGACACTTAGAGTGATGGTATAATTTGCAGCTCCTGATGATCCAACTACCCCTGGGTAAATTGGAATATCTAGTCCGCCAGCTGAGTTAATAGCCTTGTCAAATTGAACAGTTTGCCCTTTTGTTACAGTAATTCCATTTACAACAACAGAGCTTGGTGCGTCACTATGTAACTTAAATGTGATCTGCTGTTCACCAAAAGCCTTATTTCCGTCCAAGGTGTACAATGTTGGTACCTTTATTATTGTAAACGGCTCATCAGCTTTACTACTTAGTAAGCTTTTAGAAGACAGGGTGTTTACAGGTTCAACATTTACTGTGGTTTCAGCTTTAGTGCTGAAAGATATATATACCAAGGCCAGTAGTAATAGTTTACGAAATAGCATTTTAGAACCCAAAGTAAGTTGTTATTCTAAATAGAATTCCTTTTTGAATTTGGTCCAAATTTGAAAATCTATTAAGTTGAGCTTATTAATTTACTTGAAATGGATTTTAGAAATGCCTGAAAAAAAACTATTTTTGACAGATAATTCAGGGAAACTTTAGTGAATTTTTATAACTGAATATAAGATTTGCGGGTTCTCGGACCCACATAAAAAGTTAAGGCGCGAAAGATTCTCTACAGTCATGCAGCTATCACCATGCAACTGCCATCCAGTTGGACAAGCTTTTTGGCTATGAGCGGTCTGAGTCAACTTGCAAGATTGATCTAAAAAAACATAATCATCAGGGCAACTATAGGCTGGTTCAGACTCAGTAATGGCAATACATTTATTTCCGTTCAGCTCCGCATTTTCAGGGCATGAGTATATTGAGTCTCCATCTATCTGCTCTCTATTTACACACACATTTAACTGGGGGTTTCCATCAAGATCCCAGCTAATTTCCTGATATGCTCCACCATGCTCACACATATAGCTGGGTTCTTGGTAGTTTGAAGGGTTAACGCAATTTCCATCAATGTATTCGCCCACCACACACTCATAACGGACATTAGCTTTATACATATATGGGTTCTTAAAAATGCATAGATAATTCTGATTATCATAATACTCAAGCCCATCTCCATCACACCAATCAACCGAAGGTTTCGCGGTTTCCACATCAACAGAGTAAGCTCTTGAGTCAGTGCACTCACCTTCCCCCCACTTATGTAAGGTATATCCTGCTGTGCAAGGTTCATACTCGGCATCATTAGTATCAAGCAGGCCATGAGAAACACATATGCTTTCATGGTTAGGCTTTTTATTCTCTGTATCTTCGATTAGATACACTCGTTCATCATGAGCACAATAAGCCTCCCCAGGGTAATCCTGCACCTTTGAAAAGCACACCTTGTACTTTTCAGACCATACACCAGGGCAAGATACGATTGGATTTGTAACAGTTGATGTAATGCAAACGCCATCTAAATTCTCAGAACCTTCTGAGCAAGTAACTAATGCCGGTTCATTAAGCTCTTTGACACATTTATCTTCTGTCTTCAAATAGTCATAACCAGTAGGACAGATGTTTGTAGCATCAATTATAAGCGTTTTTGAGCACATACCATCGGAAAATAAATAATCTTCAGGGCAGCTAGCTCCTTTTACACTTACTGTTATAGTGTAATGCGCTTCACCAGTATAACCGGTGGCAGCTGGGTATATTGGTATATCCAAACCCCCATCGGCATTAACCTCTTTCAAAAAGTCTATAGTCTGCCCCTTAACTACTTTTTGCTCATTCACAATCACAGCATTTGGGGCAGTATCATGGAGCTTAAAGCTTACTTCTTGCTCTCCATAAGCTACGTTACCTTCAGCCGTATAAAGGGGTGGTATACGAATAATAGAGAGTGGTTCATTAAATCTGCTTTTTAATAGTTGATTAGATGAGAGTGTATTTACTGTATTAACAGTCACCTCTTGTCCTGATAACGCTGCAAAGGGGGAAAAAACAAATAGAAATAGTAAAAACCTATGCAAAATCATTTTGATCTCCACTGAAGTTAATTTATTAATTAAAGCAGCTTGGAAAATGAAATTTACCTAAAAAAAAGTGATTTTTATAAAAAGTGCCACCAATATATAAACGTTGTTAAGTGAAAGGGTAACTTAAGAGACAGAATAGCCATTAAAGGTTAAGGAGCATTTATCCTTTCGCAGTTACACTGTCTTTTCGGTAGTAATTATTTTTGAGGGGATGTAATGCTAAGCATATAATGCTTTCGGCTGTCACAATGCTAATACAGTTTTCAAAAAAGATTGAAGATTAATAATAGCTGAAATCTTTACTCAGTTTTTCCAGTTAAGAAATGAACCCAACCTTTCCATTCACTTTTGTAATGAAGGTTTGGATTTGATGGTATATTAGCAGGCCTACCCCCCTCTTTACTCAGCTCCCTAAATTGTGTCATCGTCTCAACACCCAGTGTACGAGCTATTCGACAAGCTTCATGAAACTCAACGAACCGACCACAACCAGGTGAATTTTTTGGAGCTAAAACTTCTGACCATTTACAGCCATATACATTAGGTGGGCGCTTAGGCATAGACTCTGGAAATTCATCACCTTCACTGGCCTCAAGCCACTCTTTAATTGAAGATAACTTTTTCTCTCGAGCATATCTTGCTGCTTCTGTAATTGATACGTATTTATCTTGGGACATTTGTTTAACGTGTCTGACACATATCTTTCAATTCTACGATCAATTTTTAAAATTTTAAACATTATGAGTTTTTAAAATTCTAATATCATCTATCCCTCGTATTTATTCTTTCTATCGCGCTTTTAGTTAAGAAGGGCTGTACAAGTGTGTTTTGAAAAAATATACCGCCTTTCTTAGACTACAATATCATCTACAAACAACTCCATCGCCATCGCGATCATTCATATACGGATAGGCTGGGTGACCACTATAGACAGGCGTTATTTTATGGTTTCTTGCTTCTTTGCAGCTAATTTTACCATTTTGGTTATCATCATAAATTGACAAGGCACCAGTTGGATAGGACGTATCATAAGTAGTAGGCTGCAAAGATTTAACTTTGCTGTGGTATACCATATCCGTACTAGTACAGTTCATCAGTACAGAGCTTAATGCGTGATATTCATTTAAATCTATACTCAATTTATATTTTTGCTTAACTTGAACAATGCGATTTACGAACCAGCATTTATTTTTTTCTGGCAACCACTCACCGGCATCAAAGCCGCACTTACCTGTTTTACTACATCGATTAACTTTAGGTGAAGCAAGCGTTAAATTCAGTAAGTCAGAGGCGAAGGCTTTTCTTATACTGACAGGAGCTGAGCACAAGCCTGAGTCATGAGCCTCAGAAGTGGCAACAATGTGTTCTATATCGGTTTCGGAATCTGATTCAAAATAGCTACCTGTATATGGTCCATAAACTTGCCCATTCATACTTGCAACAATGGCATCTTCTACATTCTGGTCATACTCATAATCCGCCTTTTTATCATACGCAGAGCAACGATTTTCATCTTTAATAATCAACCCTTGCCAACTTTCATATGCTGGGCCGCCTTGATCTCCTCCACCAGTTACAGCGATTACTTTACTGGGCAAAATAAATGACAACCCAAACAATATGGCGAATTTGTTCATGCAAAAATCCTTTAGTTTCTTCATTAACCCTCTCAAATTTGGGGGTTATACGAATCTTAAATGCTGTCCTGCTGATTTATCAAATTTAAATTTTTTCAAAAATGCGCGTTTTTAAACATCCTGTATCGTTACTTTTGAAATTCAAATTTGGAGAAATGCATGAAAACTTTAAAACGTCACCTATTAATCGCGATCACTGTACTAACAGTTTCAGCATGTTCTAGTAACGGTATTCATGAAAAAATTGAACAGATAGAAGTTGCTCACCAAAAGCAAGTTGATAAAAAAACCGAGAAAATGGACCAACTCATTAATAGTATTCCAGATTGGTACTTAGATGTACCACAATCTGACTCAACAGGTGTATTTGGCGTTGGATTCGGTTCATCAAACAAACCTCCTTTTGCATTAAAAGCAGCCGAGCTCAGAGCTAAATTTGATGTAGCAAAGAGCTTTAAACAGCTTATCTCTGGCCAAGAGCGTTCATATGAAAACCAGACTCTAGATTCAAACCTTGAGACTCAAATTAATATGCTTATTGATTCAATTGTCGAAGAAGTTAGTGTTGCCGGTGCGCAGAGAGTAAAGCGTGAATTGTATAATGTTGATGGAGTAGCAAATGCATATGTTCTTGTAAAAATGCCTTATGAAGAATATAACCGAGCAATACAGTCTTTGCGTGCTAAAACAGTAGAAGAGAAAATGTCTGTTGCATTCGATGAACTTGAAAAGCGACTGCAGAATAGAAAGAGCGATGAACAAAAAGCAATTCAAGCCACTCACCAGCGTGATGTTGAGCTTAAAGAGCTTGAGATCAAAAAAGAGGTAGAGCTACGAAAAGCTGAGCAACCTCAAAGTGAACTACCCAGCGACATCGCTTCGCTCTGATCACTGGGCTTCTACAGTCTAGCTTAACGGCTAGGCTGCTTCTTTTTTCTCAGATCCAAAATCCAACTTCGATAATTCGAAGACTTTCGTTTTAACGGATTGTTTCTCCTGAGATACGGGTGCTACCCTTGCGACGATGCCAGCCGCAATTAAATCTAATTCACCTGTCTTTTCTATGCTCTTAGCCGACGATAGATCACGGTTTTGATGCGTTCCGCAAGCTACACAAGTGAAATACCTATCGTTCAATGTTAAAACATGGTTTTGGCCGCACTCTGAGCAGATCCCTGTGGACTTCTCAAATCGACCAATTTCGTGATACAACTTACCCTCTAACTCAGCTTTGTATTTTGAAAGCTGAGTTATCAGCCCCATTACGTTATCGGCAACCATGCTGCCATTGAACTTTTGCATCGCTTTTACGTTTAAATTTTCAGGGTATACGGATTTAATGGTTGATGGGGCACCTTCACCCCATCAATCTGATACCACCCTCAGATGGTTGATAGATCGACTCCGTAGTTGAGTTCCTCTGCGAAGTCCGGCAGTCTGTAACCGATGGTTTTCTTGTAGAAAGGAGAGACCTTCGCAGTCGGTGCCTTCTTCTTGTACTTCGTGGTGTAGAGCATTCGTGCCCGCATCACCTCGAAGGAGTAACCGCGCCCTTCACGGTTCTTGTCCTTGGCCAGTCGGTTGATGGACTCCGTGTAAGCGTTGGTGACGGGCATGTCCGTCTCGAAGTAGGTCATGGTCTCTTCGCGCCAGTTTCCCACTGCCCTGACCAGATCGCTCCAGACTTCCTTTTGGCCCTTCGGGATGGTGGCTATCCACTCGTCCAGGGCGGCTTCTGCCTGGAGCCGTGTGGTGGCGTCCCAGATGCCGTAGAAGCGCTCCTTGTGCTCGTAGGCGGCCAGCAGTTGCGGGAACGCGCCTGTCCAGGTCTCCATGATGAGGCGCTCCCGGTCTGAGACTTCGTGAGCGCGTTTCAGCAGGATTTTCCGGTCTCCCTTGAGTCCGACTCTGGGACGGTTTCAGCTCCTTTCTGAGGCCCTTGCGCACTCTCTCTAGGGCATCGTTGGCCATGCGCACCACATGGAACTTATCGACCACGATACGGGCCTGGGGCAGCACAGCCTTGACCGCTGCCCGGTAGGGGTTCCACATGTCCATGCTGACGATCTCGACCTTCTGCCGGTCTTTCAGCTTCATCAGGTAGTTGGTCACCACGTCCTGGCGGCGGGTGGCCAGCAGGTCGAGCAGGGTTCGCTCCTCAATGTTGGTCAGAATGCAGCGGTAGCGCTTGTTCAGGTATAGCTCGTCAATGCCCAGGATGCGGGGCGTCTCGAAGCGGTGCCAGTGCCCCAGGAACTCGGCGCGGGCGTTGAAGATGTCGCGCACCGTCTTCTCGTCCAGGCCGGTCTGTGCCGCCACAAAGGTGTAGGGGTGGTTGAAGGATTCCTTCTCCACGTACTCATGCAGCCGCAGTGTCATACGGAATCCGTCCACCATCTCCGGTAGCTGGGGCCTGAATGTTGTCTTGCAGGCCCGGCAGGTGTATCGGCGGCGGACCACCCAGAGAGTGACCCGCTTGCCGTGGATGGGCAGATCACGATAGGGAACGTCACGCTTGCCGAACCGTACGAACTCACCCTGCACGCCGCATTCCTCGCAGGCGATGGGATCGGGCACGTCCACCTGGAAGTGCATTTCGTCGTCGGTTGATTTGCAGCCCAGTACTTGGTATTGCGGCAGGTGAAGGATGTTGTCGGGAAGTTCGGTCATGGTGTTGTATAGGCGTAGGTGTCAGTCAGATCCATCCGACTCGGCATTGGTGTTTGCTTTTTTACCCAACAAGCTGCTGGAAACTAAAAGTAAGGCACCGAGGACAATTGCAATATCAGCCAGGTTGAAGGCCGGCCAATGCCAGTCTCGCCAATAGAAATCAAAGGAATCCACAACATAGCCGCGAAAGACCCGGTCAATCAGGTTGCCCATGGCGCCACCGAGGATAAGACTGTAAGCGATGGCTTCTCCTTTATGACGATTTTCAAGGATCAGCTTGATCAGAAAAATCGAGACCACTACCGCGATTCCGATAAAAAAGTAGCGCTGCCAGCCTCCACCATTCGCAAAAAGACTGAATGCGGCACCGGTATTCCATACGTGTACCCAGTTAAAGAATGAGGTCACTGAAATAGACTCGCCATATGCCATTGATTGTTGCACCAGCCATTTTACGGCCTGATCAGACGCTGCCAGCAGGCCGGAGATGGACAACAGAGCGTACGGTGACAGATGTTTGCCAAAAATGGACATTGCTTAATCCTTGAGCGCCAGAATGCGTCTAGCACCGTTAAGTACAATTACCCCCGCGATGGTGCCGATAATCAGATCCGGATAATTGGACCCGGTCCACGCGACCAGAGCGCCGGCGGTGATGACCCCCAGGTTGATCACCACGTCGTTGGCCGAGAATATCCAGCTTGCCTTCATGTGCGCCCCGCCCTCCCGATGTTTGGATATGAGCAGCAGACAACTGGTATTGGCAATCAATGCGACGAATGCGATAGCCATCATCACCAGCGATTCAGGCTCACTACCGAATACAAAGCGTCTCACCACCTCTATGAGTACGCCCACAGCCAAGATCAGTTGCAGTACACCAGCAAGATGCGCGGCACGTACCTGCATTTTCACGCTATGTCCAACCGCATAAAGGGCAAGCCCGTACACCGCCGCATCGGCAAAATTGTCCAGGGATTCTCCAATCAGGCCGGTGGACCGGGCGATCAGACCGGCAGTCATTTCCACCACGAACAGAAGTGCATTGATGCCGAGCAACCAGCGCAGGGTCCCGGATTCTTGCTTAGCAGAAGCTGCCGAAAACTCGGCGGCCTTGATGGTCTCCGGATTTGCAGCGACGGTTTCCTGAAGCGAGGCGCCTAGCCCCAAGGTCTTCAGTTTCGAGGTGACGGGCTCGACCTCGCCGTCATGCACGACCTTCAGCCGGCGGTTCGACAAGTCGAAGGACAGCGCCCGAATCTCCTCAAAGCCGTTCAGGGCTAGGCGAATCATTCGTTCTTCTGATGGACAGTCCATCTTCGGCACGGCATAAACACTGACCCATCTCCCTGGCGCCTCGGAGGAGGCCTGTATATCGGTATCCGCTGCGGACGTTGCATCAGCGCCACAGGCGCCACCACAGGATTTGCTCATGATACGACTCCACTTGAACAATGTTGTGGTACCATTTTAAACTATAAAGCTACTATAAGGTCAATAGAGTAAATAATCCGTTGGGGAGGAGGCTGATGCGCATTGGTCAGTTGGCGCAGTTGGTAGGGGTCGAAACACAGACGATCCGCTTCTATGAACAGCAGGGCTTGTTGCCGCCGCCTGATCGGCAGGACAACGGTTACCGTGTCTATACCGAGAAGCATGGTGAGGGGCTGGCCTTCATCCGTCGCTGCAGAATCCTGGGCCTGTCACTGGCTGAGATTCACGAACTACAGAGCTATCAGGACGACCCTCATCAGCCTTGTACCGCCGTCAACGCCTTGCTCGATGATCACATCTCTCATGTGCGGTCGCAGATAACCGCTCTGCAAGCGCTTGAGAAACAACTCGTTTCACTGAGAGCGAGTTGCAACGATGACCGGGAAGTTGAGGCGTGTGGGGTTCTTGCTGGAATTAGC
Organism: Pseudoalteromonas sp. PAST1; assembly: GCF_021532515.1. Lineage (NCBI taxonomy): Bacteria > Pseudomonadati > Pseudomonadota > Gammaproteobacteria > Alteromonadales > Pseudoalteromonadaceae > Pseudoalteromonas > Pseudoalteromonas sp. PAST1. Next base: position 14,399 of record NZ_JAKGBH010000071.1, read on the forward strand.
GAAGGAAACATGCACCAGCAGTAGGTGAAGCATCAACCAGATAATCCGATGAGATGCCGGTCTGTCTCACTCTCATGCAAAGGTAAGATCAACCATTTAATCCGCTTACCCAATTTTCAAAACACGCTATATCAGTTTCATTGATTATCTGTCGTGAAATTTTGTGCGCAAAGTCGAGCCTTTGCCTTGAGATTTTACCGTGTAGCTTATTGATGCGTTGTTTAGTTTTGTGCCAACGATTTGAGCCTTTGGTTCGACGCGCAAGCTGGCGTTGCAATTGATTTAGCTTCTCTTTTGACTGTTTTAAAAACTTCGGATTATCGGCCACAAATCCGTTCGAACCAACAACCGTTTGCTTTGAGTTGATATCAAAACCAGTGATCTTTTCCAAAACCTGTTTAGCCGTTTTACACTCTACTTCCTGTGTGATGCTGCATCCCCACTTTCCGTGACGATATTGAATAGTTACGGTCTTAATTTTGCTCGCAAGCCCACGATGCAAAACGATTGGCACTTTGCCGACCTTTGGGATGCTTATAGCGTCATTTTCAATTCGAATACAGTTGGAATTATTGACCGCTCGGAAGCTATCATTGTGAAGCCGCTTCCTTTTGTAGGAAACTTTGTGCTTTGGAAAATGCTGCAAACGACCTTTAGAAAATGCATTCTTCATCGCTGTTTCCAAGTCGCGAGCAACCTGCTGAGCAGCAGAATCAAAGGCTTTAATCCAGCTAAATTCCTCGAATGGCTTAATTTCCTTGAGGAGAGAAGCCATATCTTTGTAAAACAGGAATGTTTTATCGTATTCATATCGACGCATATTTTCAGACAACAACAGATTCCAAATGCCACGCGCTGTCGCACCAAACTCAATGAGCTTAACTTCTTGTTCTGGCCTAGGGTTTAGCCTGTAGTTGTATCTGAGCGTCTTTTTCATATACTGTATAGACTACTGTATAAGGCCTAGTTGTCAAGATGGATTATGAAACTAAATCTCACTACAAATATCTAATTGCGCTTCATTTAATTTTGGAGGTTAAGTACAGAAAACCCCTGCTAAACGGAAGGCTGGGTGAGTTTGTAAAGAAAACGGTTTTCGATGTTTCTCTATCATCTGACTTTAGGATCGAAGAGGTTGAGATAGACAAAGATCACATTCATATGCTGATTACAATCGGCACTCGATATTCAGTAGGCCAGCACGCAAGGAGGATTAAGCAAGCCACAACCGCTAAAATCTGGAAATCATTTCCTTATCTGAAAAACCAATTTTGGAAAGAGAAAACATTTTGGTCAGATGGGTACTTTGTGTGTTCTGTAGGGAATGCAAGCGCAGAGACTATACGAAAATATATCCAAGAGCAGGGGTGACACCTATTCATCCCCGCGACATCACTTTGTTCTGATCACGGGGTTTTCTCGGTGAGTTTAGATAAAAAGTAATTTTTTAAAAATATTAGGCTTTTTTTGCCTCTATATGTTGCGTATACCTGTACATTATTAAGCATATATATGGAGGCTGTTATGTTTACAAACCTGAATAAATACTCAAAACATCAAAACTCAAAGTGGTTTATCATTGTCATTTTACTTTGCTCTATTTTATCAATAGTTTATTTGCAAATACGTCATCCCGCTGACAACTCTAGTGTAGAGTCAACTTTTGACTACTCAACTATTATCGATCACTTTAGTGACAAGCTTAACCAAGGTACATTTCTGTTCTCTGAACCGGTTACTTGGAACGGCCGATTTATTCCTGTTGAGAGTTATGCTGGAATAAACCTTAAAAGTTTAAGCAGCGAGCATGCTGATGGTTTAGTTTTATATTGGCTTCATCGTATAAAGTTTGCCTCTACTGAAGAGACTGGTGTCATAAAAGACAGTTTTGAGTCTCTAAAATCATTACATTATGACATCAACGAAGCTAATGTAGAATTCTTAGATTGTAGCCTGACTGAAAAATGTGATTATAAAAAACTTATAAATAACTTCAGCAACTCAGCTTGGGTACCTTTTTGGGCAATGAAGGCAGATATTGAGTATGTTAAGAGCAAAAGTGATGAACTAGATGAGCTTAACATTTCTGCTGTTAGTGACTTAGAGTTTTTCGAGCTTCGTAACAATGCCGATCATGTTGAAATCATACCACCAGCACTTGCTGACTACTTAATAACCATACCTTTTTATCTGAATTGCGAAACCAACAATCAAAAGCTTTTGATGTACTTATACGAGGTCAAAACTAGGTTTCCCCAGCTAAGCACGATAGTTGATGAGTTCATGACTATGGCTTCAGCTAACCAGTGCGAGTTAGTGTAGGAGAGGAATAAAGATTCATACTAAAAGCTACTATCAAGTCCAAATCAAGCTACAACTGAATATTAAAGTATCATACTCTTGTAACTCTCTTCTGGACAAAAACACGTTAGAGTATTTAATCAGTAACGCCCGCATAACGGGCAAATATACGTAGGCTAAACTACCGAGCAACGCGAGGGGAGCCTACGTGTATTTGTCCCTAGCGAGCAAAGCGAGTGTTAATGCGTTTGTTATGTGACGGCCTAATAAAACTACGGAACATATACCATGCCAAACTCATATTTGTAGCCTGAAACTATGGGATAAATTCGACCTTTCAGAACGAGATCACTAACGCCTTCTTCTACAGTACATAAATCGATGATTAAATCCCAATAATCACCTTGCCATTGATAGCATGAACGTTCCCAACATTCAGTAGATAACGCCTTTAGACAACAACCATATTCAAGAACATTTTCTCTATTAAACTCGGCCAAATCACTAGATTGAAGAGTGATGTATTCCGAGACATTGTGGAGTTCGAAATTATCTTTGGTTAATTGAATAACCACTTTGCAAATGGAGTCTTTCCATACTTCCGGTATTGAATGTTCCTTTTCCAAATCTTTTAAAGGCAAATGCATTCTTCGTCATCCTTGAGTCACATAACATTTTAGTATTTATGCGACACGCAGTTTGTGTTGCATAATCGCTTGTTGGACTGAGCCGCTACCTGCTCGGTGTGTCAGAGTTGGTGTTGTTTATGCTATGGGAATTTGCTTTTTCTGGCCTAAGCGATATCAAGCCAACGTTACTGGCGAGCCTATCGCATCTAAGCTATCCCTGCTTTACTCAGCGTTTATTATGCTTCCATTACACCTAAATTTGCCTTAAGAAGCAATTATATTTTTACGCACACAGAGGTCGTTAGCCTGAGCAATTAAGCAGGTTAACTCATTGATTTTAAGCAGCAAGCAAGGCTGCTAACTCGTTCGCACTATTTCATTTGTTGGCGTATCTGAATTCATCACACCAATAAATCGTAAAATACCCACCTTGCATGACTGACAAAACCAATGCGGTACCAATGATTCTGTTTCTGGCTTTGCCTGCACTAGTTTGCATTTGTGTGTTGATTGAGCCTTTATTAACGCTAACTTTCGCTTGCGACACGCATTAGCTAAAAAACCGTAGTGGCGAATGCGCATAAACCCTTTAGGCAATACATGTTGCCCGAATTCAGATAATAAGTGCACCACTCATGGTTAAACGGTGAGAAGAGATCAACTGCCTGTTGGTGGTACTCTATCGTCGCCAAACAAACAGAAGCATTTACCATGAGTTACAAGCAGTTGAT
>NZ_JAKGBH010000072.1:0-16423 GCF_021532515.1 Pseudoalteromonas sp. PAST1
CGGCGCGAGTTTGGATGTAATTAAGCAGTACATTGAAAATCAAAACACACCGCCAAGTGAAAGAGCCGTAAAAACTTCACGCGCTTTAAGTCAGAAAAAAGACTAGTTACCTCTTGCTTGACTCGCCCTTGAAAGGGTGAGATTGCGCAAGCCTAATGTTCAATGGCGATGTTTTTTGGCTTGACTCTTTAACCTTAAACATTCGCCAACTTTACTTCTTAGCTGATATTCCACCTTGATAGGTATACACCAGACTGGCACCGACTGAAAACAAGAAGTAGCTTACTATTACTGCTCTTAGTTCTTTCCAAAAAACTATTAGCTAGGCCTTTCCTAACATAACTAAAATGGTTTAAATCCCAAAAAACGAAAGCTACCATCAATATAGTTGCGGTAGCTCTCATCAAGTCAATATAGTATTTCTTCACATCAGAGCCAGAACTTGATACCTGCAACAAAAGCAGTATCACGCGTACTTTGCCCATTTAACTTCGCAAAGTCGGCTGTATTACCAAATTTATTTGTCCACTCAACGCCAACATAGGGAGCAAACTGGCGGGTAAACTCATAACGAACCCGAAAACCAATAGCACTGCTAGATAAGCCACTACCAAGGTTATTTTGGACGTCATCCTTACCGTAAAGCGTCAACTCTGCTCGTGGTTGAACAATTAACTTTTGAGTAAGTAATAGCTCATACTCAGCTTCGATCGAAAATGCACTATTACCTTGCTCTCCTAAATACGCAGTCATATCAATTTCAAACCAGTAGGGGGCTAGACCTTGTAAACCAAAAGCTAGCCATTTGCGGTTTTCACCTTCGTTATTGTAATCAAGTCGAATACCGACTTGTGTATCCCAATAAGCAGATATTGCGTGGCCCCATAGAAAATCTGTTTGGTTCTCCTCTAAATTACCTTCGCTAAAATCTCCCTCAGTTTTGATGACTAATCTATCAAAAGTAGTGCCATACCATGCCTGAAAGTCAAAAACACCTGCGTTTGTTTGCTCATTATATTCAAGACGATCCCCTAGTAGCGCGTAAAATGAATGCTCATCTGCCAAAGTCAGTCGTTTGTCGCTACTGAGTGCATAAGGACCTTCAGTCAAAGTTGTACCTGCTGCATAAGCATGGGGGTCTCTAGCATCTTTAGGTGCATCTCCACCTTGTGCTTGCATTTTAGAATCACCCATCTCAGTCATCTCATCTTTTGCAGATACAGATACACTTATAAGGGGCAAACCTATTAATAATAGTCTTAACGTATTGGTTAGTATTAATTTTTTCATGATACAACTACCTCTCTAAACATACCTGCATCCATGTGGAATAATAAATGGCAATGCCATGCCCAGCGACCTACGTCATGAGGTGTTGTTAAAAAACTAATTCTTTGCGCTGGTTGTACAGGGATAGTATGGCGACGAACCTGTACATCACCTTTTTCATTCTCCAAATCGCTCCACATACCATGCAGGTGCATGGGATGTGTCATCATTGTATCGTTTTGTAAAATAACTCTTAAACGTTGATTATGCTTCATGTGAACTGGCGTGCTTTTTCCAAATTCCAAGCCATCAAATGACCAGCTATAACGCTCCATGTTTCCAGTTAAATGTAATTCAATTTCAGCCTCTGGCTCTTGCTGGTTTGTAATTCCCTCAAGAGAATGTAAATCTGCAAGTGTTAAAACACGGCGTCCATTTTTACGTAAACCTATACCGGGATCATCAAGGTTTGTTCTAGGCATATCAACACGCATATCAACAGAAGCTCCATACTCTGTTTTTGCATGACGCACTTTAGTGCTAGCAACAGCTAATGGGTTTTTAGTCATTCCATGTTTACTATGATCCATTGCCATCGCTCCATGACCCATTGCACTATGATCCATTTTATTAGAATTCATGCCCGACATGTCTGCCATACCTGCCATCGCGGAATGCTCACCACCTTGGGCCATATTCCCCATCATATCTGTCATCGTTAACCATTCAACGGGATCTAGAGCAGGTACTGGTGCATCAATATTAGGTGCCATTGATAAAGTACCTTTAGCATAACCTGAGCGATCCATGCTTTGTGCAAAAATCGTATATGCATCATTTTTTGGCTCGACAAGTACATCATAAGTTTCACCGGGACCAAATCTAAATTCATCTACTGTCACAGGTTCAACATTTTGTCCATCAGCTTGTACAACTGTTAACTTCAGCTCAGGTATTCTTACATCAAAAAACGTATTGCTAGAACCGTTAATAAATCTAAGCCTAACCTTTTCGCCAGCTTTAAACATTCCACGCCAGTTTGTCAAAGGCGCACAACCATTCATTAAAAAAGTCATTGCAGATGCTGATAAGTCTGCAAGATCTGTAGGGTTCATTCTCATTTTATTCCACATTTCCCGGCGTTGTAGCGCATTTGAAACGCTGCTATTTGAAATGTCATCAAAAAACTCTGGAACAGTAGGTTGATTAAAGTTAAATACATCGCTCTGTACTTTTAACTTGCGAAACAAATCCATTGGGTCATCATCAGTCCAATCAGACAATTGGATGACATGCTCATTGTCAGCACTAATAATATCCTTTTCTCTTGGCTCAATAATTAATGCGCCGTACATACCTGTCATTTCTTGAAAACCACTGTGTGAGTGATACCAATATGTGCCGCTTTGTTGCAGCTTAAATTTATAAACAAAGGTTTCACCCGGCATTATACCTTTAAAGCTAATACCCGGTACGCCATCCATTTGATACGGAAGAATGATCCCATGCCAATGAATTGAACTCGGCACTGATAATTTATTCGTTACCCTGATAGTAACGTCATCACCTTCTCTGAGGCGCAAGGTAGGAGCTGGTATTGAGCCATTGATTGTTGTAGCCATTCTTACAACACCTGTGAAGTTTACTGGTGACTCATCTATCACCAGATCTATGACTTCCCCACTTAGTTCGGGCGCAGTACCTGTTGAAGTTCCAGCAAGCAAAGATGAAGCTGCATGAAGAACACTTGGAAAAGCAGCTAATACACCGCCAGCAGCTAATCCTTGTACAAAGCGTCTACGTGGCGTAGAAACTTGATGTAATGGATTGTTGTTTCTCATTTTACTCTCCGTTGTTTGACCAATAAATTAATGTGACCAATGAATGTGCTTAATCTTCCATTCACCATTTTGTTTTTCCAGCACCATCGTTTCCATGCCTTGATAATCGCGTTCAACACCTTTATGAGTACCTGTAGTTTGACTGCGCGACGCAGAGATAGCGGTATTTCCAAGTATCGTCACTTGATGTTCAAGTGTGTCGCTCTTCATCGCTGCTAAATACTTCATATCCGACAACATATGATGATGAGCATATTCATCAGCGCTCCTTTCAACGCGGCCTCCCTCGAAGATGGTGACATCATCCGCTAACTGCGCTCTAGCCTGTTTTTGATTGCCAGTTTCAAGTGCTTGATGAAATGCCAAAACAACTTTTGCGGCTGGGGTATCTATACCTTTAAACAAACCTTTGTCTTTGTTCTTATCACCATGAGCGTTTGCTGCGAAACTAAACGTCATTAATAAAACGAGTAATATATTTATTGTTTTCATTTTCATTCTCTCTTTTAGGTTTTAATTTGCAGGGCCAACAACACTAGTAAGCCCAGCCGTTACAGATAAAATGGCAAAAGCTACTACCATTTCTATCGAGATAGATTTAGATAAAGCCTCTCTGCCTTGACTATTTTTAAGTTGTGGAACGAGTATTAGTTTATGTTTAGCAGCAAGTGCCAAAATAGACACTACAAGGGCCAATTTAAACAACAGTGTTTGTCCGTAACTTGAGCTTATTAGTGCATCAAGACTTCCGACCAATTGAATCACGAGCCAGAGGCCTGCTACCAACAATAGGCTCAATGTAAAACTTGCTTGTTTGCCAAAGCTTTCCATCAGCAAATGAAGTTCTGCATAACTTAGCTGATGGCAAGCCTGTTTTAGTGGCAATAACGCCCCAAACCACCATGCCATAACGAGCACATGCAAAATAAGCAAGCCTTTTTCAATTGTGCCTAACTCAGAAATATGACCCAGTAACGTGAATGAGTATGCAAGGATTAATAAACTCAACATTAAAGCGCTTTGTTTTAAGTACGAGTTCACAGCGAGTTTGAACCTTAAAGCTAAAGCGATTATTGCGGTAACTAGCCCAAGCGCTCGAAGCAAAGCTCCAGTGCCGACAGAGGAGTCCCACATAATAGCCAATATATCAGCGTCTATCGCCCCCTGAATTCCCTCTTCTGCCATTGCACCAGTACTGGCAAAGAACCAAGTAATATTAGCGATCAAAGCCATAACTATATAAGTTCTTGTACACGTTAAATTCGCGATTACAGCATTAGTATGAGATTCATTATTCTCAAATATTTGCCTGAAAAATGTATAACCAGCAATACAGGCAAAGCCGACGTAAAATACAATTTTTGACAGTACAATGACTGTATTCCAGATATACATTTCCATATCAATCACACCGCCTATTTTAGTGAACCATAAAGCCGAAGCTATGTTTCATTTTATGACCATCGTTACCTAAGAAGGTTACATCCACAGCATAGTTTGCAGGAGCTAATTTAGGTAGTTTCCATGTAAATTTGCTAGTAGCGACTTTAGAAGGCTCGAATCCAAATTTAAATTCTTCGCCTTGTTTATTGGCCAATGAAACTTTTACAACCCGTACCTCTTTGGTGAACACCAAAGTTAACTCTTCTGGAGGATTCATTAGCATTGCATTATCAGCAGGCACACTTTTTTCAAGATGCACATGCGCAAATACCGCACTACTAAAAACGACACTGATTACGGTTAAAAATTTAATTAGTTTTTTCATATTTACCTCTATTTATTTAATGGATTAACGACTAAATTTATCTTTGAAAATTTGATTACTTGGAATCCCAGCATCTGTAATTATTTTTTCCACTTCACTCATCATTGCTTCTGGACCGCACAAGTAAAACTCAGCCAAAAGCAGTTCTGATTTTTGGTTCATATACGGCAGAAGTACTTTTTGAACATAGCCTGAGTGCCCTTGCCATTCTTCTGAAGGATTAGAAAGAGTAGGAATATAAGAGAAGTTTTTATGCTTCTCACTCAGTGACTTCAATTCATTATGGTATAGCAAGTCATCTTCAGTTCGCGCACCATAGATAAGAGTCAAACCACTTTTATCTTTATGCTTTTTCAACTGTTCAAAAATAATAGACCTTAGTGGTGCAAGTCCTGAACCCGCACCTATAAACACGCGACTAACTTTTTTATTTGAAGTGGCATAAAAATCAGAAAAAGGGCCTTTTGCAGTTATCGTTTCACCTACTTGGAGTGAACCTAAATAACTTGAACCTATTCCTGCTTTAAAACCATTCTTTGCGGTCTGCCAACGGATATTAAACATTAACTCATCAGACTCCTCGTCAAAGTTAACTAATGAGTAGTGGCGAGTTACACCGTTATGAGAAAATTTTCCATGATAGTAGCTATCCCAGTATTTTTCATAGCACTCTGGCATATCATCTGGACGTAAGCTATTCATCCCTGCTGGCACATCAAATTGCATATATGCACCAGCTTTAAATGCCAACTGTTTGCCTGATTTCAGTTTAAATTTCACTTCCTTGATAAAAGGAGTAATGAAATTAGTCGCAACCACAACTAGCTCATGATTTTCAATATTGCGATCAGTATTAACTTCAATCGAACTAATTTCAGAGAACCTATGCTGACATCCAAGCCGATAACCTTCCTTAAGTTGCTCCTGAGATAAATGTTCCTGTTCAGATAGTGTGATAGGTAATTTAGTTGAACTTAAGAACACGCATTTGCCACAAGTACCGCCACCACCGCAACCTGAAGGAAGGTATACATGTGAACTAGCTAGCCCTTCTAGTACAGTTGAGCGACCAACTGCTGAGATGTCAGTAATAGTATTTTCATTGGAAAACGTCACTGCCACTTTTTGCCTGTTAGTGCCCCAACCTAGCTTCAGTAAACCACTTCGATACTGTTGTATCAGCCAAGTAACACCAGTAATTGAAAGGAATAGCGTTGCAAAAGCAAATGCAATGATCAACCAATGGTTAAATCCTCCAGAATTGCCATAGTCCATAAAGTGAAGCTTCATCATCAGATCTTTCAATCTGAAATCATCATTGGCATGGCGAAGTACTTGACCTGTAATACTATCTAAATAAATAGTTGTATTGTTCTCATCCTCAACGGCAACTTGCCACATAGGATTTTGCTGCCTTACGTGATCAGAAAACGGAGGTTGAGATAACACTGGAGTAGTTAACTTACCCTGTCCTGAGTAGGAGTTTTTTGCCAAAGTTAGTACTTGTTCTTCAGACAAATTAAATGGCTTTCCTGTTACAGCATCAAATAGCTTTGAGTGGCGTTCTTGATAGCTATGCTGCCCCTTATCGAACACAAAATGATAGTAAGGCTGATGTAAAACCCATATAAGGTTTACTTCCTGCGGAGCATTACTAGTAATGTCTTTAATAGGGAATAGGTCAAAGCCTGTAATGCTACCTTCATGATGAGAATGAACTCTAAGTTCATTACCACTGGCTTTACTGTGATCCATCAAATTGAAGTAAAGGCCCGTTCCCAACCAAATAAGCAGTTGTAAACCAACAAATAAAGAAAGCCACTTGTGTATCGTTGTATTTAACTTAAATAGTCGCATCAAATGACTCTCTTTTTATTTGGGGAAAGCACTCGGTAATAAGTCAATACTGCGCCAGTAATTGCTCCCATTAGACCTAGAGTTGCGACCAAGAACAAAAACCAGTTAGATACGTTTTCTCCATCATAGTAATCCATAATGTGGAACCGCCACATCCAATCAAACAATCGCCAGTAATCATGACGCTTGGCAACAAGTGATCCTGTTTGTTGACTTATATAAAATGTCGGTGTGGAGAATTGCTCAAACGTCACTCTCCAAACAGGTAAATGCCTTGGGGACAACTCAGCAGGCAAGTTTGTCGCTGACTTAATCAACCTTATGCTGTCGATTTGATGATTCAGCACATAATGGTATTGTGCGATTTCTTTAGCCTTGGTTTCATCTACAAGGGCCTGAACAGCTCCAGTTTTAGCATCTATTGCTACTTTTCCATTTTCTCCATTAATAAAAGAATACAAAGGACGGCCCATACTTTGAGTAAGTGTAACTTGGCTAGCTTTAGGATAATCCGCAGCTAGCTTTAAAATGGAGTAATCCATACTTGCTAAATCTATTTTGGCTTCCTCACTCTTAGCCAAGGTTTCGCCGTGTATATAGTGAATATCCATAGTCACCATATACACACCAGTAATCGACCAGAAAAGGAATTGTATCCCTACAAATGCCATTAGCCATTTATGGTACTTCCTAGCTTTTCTAAGCATTGTTTTTTAGCTCCGAGTTAGAAAGTTCCTTGTTAAAGGCGTTTACTTCGGGCTTTTTAACGATTGAATAAATCGCGGGTAAAACAATTAGAGTTAGCAGGACTGCACTTGTCATCCCACCTACCATTGGTGCAGCAATACGACTCATTACCTCAGAGCCTGTTCCTGTACCATATAAAATAGGCATTAGGCCGATAATGATTGTCGCTACTGTCATCATTACAGGACGAACACGTAATCCAGCACCGTGCAATAAGGCATCTTGATATTCATCTTCTGAGATGAGTTCTGCTCGCTCTTTCGCTTTTTCCTTAAGTTCAGCGAGCGCCTGATTGAGATATACCAACATTATTACGCCAATCTCAACAGCTACTCCAGCCAGAGCAATAAAGCCTACACCAACTGCTACAGAGAAGTTGAACCCTTCTAAATACATCAACCATAACCCACCGATCATTGCCATCGGTAAAGTCACAATGATGATCGCAACTTCGCTAAACGCTCTGAAGTTCAAATAAAGCAAAATAACAATAATGGCGAGCGTCAATGGAACAACGTAAGTAAGCTTGGCTTTGGCTCTTTCCATATATTCGTATTGACCAGCCCAAGTAATCGAATAACCTGCTGGTAATATAAGATTTTTAGCTAAATGCTCTTTTGCACTTTCAACATAAGTACCTACGTCAACGCCCTCTATATCAATGAACGTCCAACCATTAATACGTGCATTTTCACTCTTGATCCCCGGAGGGCCTACTTCTACTTTTATTTCAGCTACGTCACCTAGTGCGATGCGTTGTCCATTTGGAGTGACAACAGGCAAGCGCGACAACTGCTCTGGAGAGTCACGATAATCTTGTGGGTATCGCAAGTTGACAGGATAACGCTCTTGACCTTCTACTGTTTGAGTGACATTCATCCCACCAATAGCAGTTGAAACTACTTGTTGTACGTCATCGATGTTTAATCCAAAACGACTTGCTTTCTCACGAGAAATATCAACTTTGATATATCGTCCACCTGCAACTCGTTCAGAATAAACTGAAGCGGTTCCTGTCACCTCAGGTAACAATTGCTCTATTTGTTGCCCTATCTCTTGAATCGTATTTAAATCAGCTCCTGCTACTTTAATACCTACTGGCGTTTTAATACCTGTTGCCAACATATCAATACGAGTTTTGATTGGCATAACCCAAGCATTCGTCAAGCCCGGAAACTTAACCAACTTATCAAACTCAGCTTTTAAAGATTCTGTTGTAACTCCCTCACGCCACTCTTCTTGAGGCTTCAACTGAATGAAGGTCTCAATCATAGTTAGAGGCGCGGGATCAGTTGCAGTTTCAGCTCTTCCTACTTTACCAAATACTGTTTCAACTTCTGGCACTGTTTTAATTAGCTTGTCTGTCTGCTGTAGAATTTCTCTTGCCTTACCAATAGAGATCCCCGGATATGTAGTCGGCATGTACATTAAATCTCCTTCATCTAGAGGAGGAATAAACTCGCTACCAATCTTATCAACAGGCCAAAAACCGACGATAGTCACTAATATTGCTGCTACAATTGTCGATTTTGGAAACTTCATTACTTGCTTTAAAACAGGCATGTAAATAGCAATTAGCAATCGGTTTAACGGATTTTTCTTTTCTGAAACAATTTTGCCTCGAATAAAGTACCCCATTAATACAGGCACCAATGTTATCGCTAAGCCTGCTGATGCAGCCATTGCATATGTTTTTGTGTAAGCAAGAGGAGAGAACATTCTTCCTTCTTGCGCTTCCAAAATAAATACAGGCAAGAATGAGACTGTAATGATGAGCAAACTAAAGAATAATGCAGGACCGACTTCACTTGCCGCCTTTGAGACTATTTGCCAACGATTTTCATCTGTTAGCGGTGTCTTTTCCATATGTTTATGCATATTTTCAATCATCACTATTGCGCCATCTGTCATCGCACCAATTGCAATAGCGATACCACCTAATGACATAATATTCGCATTGATACCTTGCATATGCATGATGATAAATGAAGCTAAGATGCCAATAGGTAGAGTGACAACTGCAACAATCGAAGATCGCAAATGAAACAGAAATGCAACACATACAATCGCGACGACAGCAAGCTCTTCGAGCAATTTACTCCATAGGTTTTCTACCGCCTCTCCTATTAAGCCAGAGCGATCATAAACCGTAACTATTTCAACTCCTTCGGGTAAACCTTTTTTTAACTCTTCTAATTTGGCTTTTACTCCATCAATGGTTTTTTGTGCGTTTTCACCAAAGCGCATAACAACCACACCACCAACAACTTCTCCTTCACCATTAAGTTCCGCGATGCCCCGTCTCATTTGTGGACCTAAGTTAACTTCTGCCACATCGCCAATAGTAAGCGGCGTTCCTTGTTCGTTCACACCGAGAGGGATCAACTCTATATCTGAAATACTTTTGATATAGCCAGTAGCGGTAACCATGTACTCTGCTTCAGCCATTTCAACAACAGAGGCACCTGTTTCTTGGTTACCACGCTTAAGGGCCATTTGAATGTGACTAAGTGGTATACCGTAGGCTCTTAACTTATCGGGATCGACTTGTATTTGATATTGTTTAACCATTCCACCAACGGCAGCAACCTCTGACACTCCGGGGACAGTTTGCAATTCATATTTTAAGAACCAATCTTGAATACTACGCAATTGGCTAATATCCAAGTTGCCCGTTTTATCTACAAGAGAATATAGGTAAACCCAGCCAACACCTGTCGCATCTGGCCCTAGTTGTGGACGCGCACTAGCGGGTAGTGAAGGGGCTACTTGACTTAAATATTCAAGTACTCTGCTCCTTGCCCAATATAAGTCAGTGTCTTCGTCAAAGATGACGTAAACAAATGAGTCACCAAAAAATGAATAGCCACGAACAGTAACAGCGCCGGGAACAGACAACATTGCAGTTGTCAGTGGATAAGTAACCTGATCTTGAACAACTTGCGGTGCCTGACCGGGGTAATTCGTTTTAATTATTACTTGAACGTCAGATAAATCTGGTAGTGCATCAACAGGCGTATTCTTTATTGAAAATAGCCCACCACCAATCAAAATTAAGGTAGCTAAGATAACAAAGAAGCGATTGCCAATTGACCATCTAATAATTGATTCAATCATTATTTTTCTCCCAACTTAATGATTCGAGTGATCAACGACCGGCTTATTTTCCTTGCCGTGTTGTTCATCTGATTCAAGAGAAATGTCAGTGATAACTAAGTCATCCCTAACCTCAAAAGTGAAAGTGACATTATCACCAACATTGAAATCAACTATTTCTATATTGTCCGCGACGATAAAATCCATCGTCGCAGCAGGTCTATCCCACTTCTCTATTGGGCCTCGGCTAATATTTAGAATCCGTGTATCAATATCAATCGCATTAATTAAACCTGATGCTGTTGCTGATGATACTTCTTCACTCATATCAGCAGGCTCACTCATGATATGAATTCCAGTAACTTCATATCCACCCTCTTCGGTTTTGCTCACTTCAAAGTGCAAAGATTGACCTGACTTTAATGAGTCAATATCGACTTTTTCAGCCACAGTAAAATCCATAACCATTTCAGGCCAATCCCAAGCCTCAGCAGGACCATGAGTAATATTAACCATACGATGTCCCGCCATGACGCTGTTGATTTCGCCTTCCATCCAAACAGAGCTAGGCACTTCGTCATGAGTCATTCGTTTAAAATCAGAGTTTTTACTTGATTCAGAATCAATCAAGAATTGAGCAGATGTCACCACAACATCATCTTCATTAAGACCCTCTAAGATTTCGATACTATCGATATCAACCCGGCCAATTGTCACTTCGATAGACTTAAATTGCCCATCCCCCAAGGCAAGTACAACTCTGTCTTGTTTACCTGTGCGAATGACGGCTTCTTTAGGTACGAGTATCGTGCTATCAGCTTGATTAGCGTGAATAGAGACTTGTGCAAACATGTTTGGTTTTAATTGATAGTCTGGGTTGTCAAACTTCAGTCTCACTCTGAGTGTGCGTGTTTTACTATTCAATGTTGGATAAACATAATCAACGACACCAGCCCAGTCCTCTCCGGGTAAATAATCCAGTGTCATTGATACAGGAAGTCCCTCTTTAATTAAGGCTGCGTCACGTTCAAACACTTCTGCTTCAACCCAAACTTGATCTAGCTGACCAATGCTTAATATGGTGTTTCCCGGCTTTACATAAAAACCCTCTCTAATCTTCAAACCATCAACAACACCTGCCTGAGGGGAGTAAAAGGTGATGTTTTGCTGAACCTTTCGTGTCTTTTCTAGCTTTTGAATAAAGTCTGCTGAAAGCTGTAACGCTTTAAGCCGATCTTTGGCCGCCGCAATTAAGGAACTATTATTGCGCTTTATAGCTATTAATAGTTCTTCTTGCGCGTTAACTAGCTGAGGAGAATATAGTGTATATAGAGGCTGCCCTTTCTCAACAGGATTACCTGCGGCTTTGACGTAGAGCTTTTCTATCCAACCATCTACACGTGGATGGATGTGAATTAGCTTATCTTCATCATATTGAACGTAACCTACGGTTGATATTTCAGTATGCATATTTTTAAGCTCAACAGGAGCAGTGCGAACCCCAAGATTATTCACTACATGAGGCGCGATTTTTACGGCTCCGGGGCCAAAGTCATCACCAGATGATCCTTCTTCATACACAGGAATTAAATCCATACCCATAGGCGACTTACCGGGCTTGTCACGACGGTAATTAGAATCCATCGGTGCAACCCAATACAGCGGTTTTTTCTCTCCTGATGTAGCTTCATTGCCATTACCGCTTGAACCTGTACCTTGATATAAACTTAATGCTCCAGCACCTAGTGCTGCCCCAATGATGATGGCGGCTACTAGTTTCAAATTTGGTGTTTTAGTATTCGTTGACATTATTTTTCTCCAAATTGCTGATTGGATAAGTGTTGATTCATTCTGTGCGAAGTGTGCATTGGCTTATGCTCAGCATTTGAGTTAGTTTGAGAGTACGAAAAGAAATAGTTAATGCGAGCAACTGTTTTAAGTGCGTCAACATCAATTTTTAAGGCTGCTATTCTGGCATTTAATTCTGCGATTCTTGCTCGAACAACTTCGGCAAAATCACCATCATCGTTGGTGTAAGCCGTCAATGACGCTTCAGCTTGGTCATGCGTTTGTTTGAGAAGTTGTTTTTGATAAATAGACTGCCTGTCAGATAAACGTTTAAGCTGTCTAAGCTCCTTTTCCACCGCACTGATCATTTGTTTTGTCAGCAATAATTTCTCGGTTTTTATAGCTTCTGAATCAGCAATAGAAGCTGCAACTTGCTTATCTTGTCTATTCTCAGTGAACAAAGGCAAATCAAACGTTACCCCAACAGAAAATAAATCAGCTCGGCTATCACCAGAAGGCATATTGTCACGATAGGCATAGCTCGCATTGACACCCCATTGCGGCTCATATTGCTGTTTGGCTAACTCAACTCCTTTTTCTGAAGCTTTGCGTTTTACATCAATTGCAAGTATGGCTGGATGATTAGCAAGTTCCTGAGCCAATAGATTTCTTGAGTAATTAGATGCTTTTAGGACTGTTGGATTATTCAGAGTAATTGCAGGTAACTTTTTAGAAACCCTAAACTCTAATGGTTGCGCGTCAAAGTTGAATGATTCATTCAAACGATCCGCATCGTAAATATGAAGCCACTCATTGAGACGAGCGATTGTCGTTTCTAGTTTCTGCTTTTGCGAAGTTAATCTGTCATCTAACTGCACGATTTCCAACTGAGCACGAATAACATCTTGCTGTCTAGTTTTACCAACAACGTTTGAATAGCTAGCTTTAGCCACTTCCGCCATCTGCTCAAAAAGAGACCAATCATCTTCAATCAATTTAATAGTTTGTTGGGCTAAGTAAGCATCTAACCAAAGTTGTGACACTTGGCTTTTCAACTTAGCTTTACGATCCTCTCGTAACAGTGGAAATTTCGTGGACTCAATTTGTAACTGGTCTTTCTTGATCTCTAGACTGTCGCCTCTCGGAAACATTTGAGAGACGCCAACCTTTAGCTGAGTCATTCCTTCCTGATCTAAATCCCAAGTATCTGTTGGTAAATTCATTATCCCTAGCGATACTTTCGGATCAAGCAAAGTACCTGAAGCAATACTTCTATTTTCAACTGCACTTTGTTTCAACCGGCTACCATGAAGCCAAGGATCATTTTGCTGAGCTAAGGTGATAGCTTGTTCAAGCGACACTACTTTCTCAGCTTGAGCTGAGAATACAGATAAGCCGAGTATTAATGCAGTTGAAAGTGAAGTAAGGTTTGAAGAGTTCAATTTCATTAGAATTGCTCCTCGTATGTTTTAACTTTTGCATAGACTTTGCTCGTTCCATCTTTAAATAGAATTAACACGTTGTATGGCATAAAGCGGTCATCGACTTCCATACCGGGAGAGCCAACTGGCATTGCTGGAACTGAAAGCCCAATCGCATTGGGATGTTCTTCTGATAAGAACTGCTGAATAAATTTAGCAGGTATATGACCTTCAAAGGCAAATCCATTTCTACTCACTGCCGTGTGGCATGAACGGTAATTAGGTTTGATACCATACTTAGTTTTGATGTTGCCGATGTTTCGGAAATCTTTGGAATGCGCAACGTTCCCTTTGTCTTCAATATGAGTTATCCATTTTTTACAACACCCACAATTAGGGGTTTTATAAACGATTAACTCCAAAGGTGTTACGTCGTTATTGTGTGCATGGTTATGTTCGTTGGCGTTTGCAAACGCAGGTGAAAGCAGCATTACTACTGCTATTTTTAAATACTTATTGATCATTTTTGCCCCCAGACATCGCTGGAAAATATCTATAGCGCTACGACGCTATATTGACTAACAGAAAAATTAATTACATGTGCGCGAAATTTGGACGCACTAATCCTGTATTAGGCAAAAATTGGTGGACGATAAAGGGAAGTGGAAATTGAATGAGGTTGTTTAGATTGCAGAGCAGCTACAGATTCACTGAATATTTGAATATCTGTCGAATCAATACTGGAATTTAGGACTGTCGTAGATGAGCAAGCATTTGCAGGACAAATACATTCAACGTCACAACAATCTTCTGATTGACCATTACTGCTTTTATTCATATCACCATGGTTCATGTTCATGTTCATGTTCATGTTCATGTGTGATTCGTGAGAACCTGATGACATTTCGCAAGACATAGCAGAATACGCAAATGCTTGCCCTACAAAGGCAACCAGCATAAGCGTTATTACTAAGACTTTTGAAAATGCTTTAGACATAAAATTCTCAAAAAAATATACATGGCCTATGCTAATACAAATTTTCGAATAAGTAAATTGATGTCATGTAAACATTTATGAATATTTGCTGAGGGATCCCCTCGAATTTGACCATAGTATCAGCTCTTTTCCAGTTTGATGACACCCCAGTCAAACTCTGCGGCCCAGAGCATGACTTGCCGTCTTGCCGCTTGTATCTCTTCTTCAGTTAAGCCCAGCTGGGCGGCCTTTGATAATCGCATTCCCAGGTAGTTAAATGAGAGTACTCGCCGATGTTTGATGCTGTTAGCCTGAAACTGCAAGTGCTTCCCGGCCAGCTCTGCCGCCAGCCCTATCATGTAATGCAACCAATTTGCCAGTGCCGCTAATAGCAACAGCACTTCCAATCGTTCGCGTTTATAAGTACGGTGGGCTTCGCTACCTAAGCCATAGGTCTGGCTTTTCTGGTCGCGGAAGCTCTCTTCTATTTGCATGCGTTTGCCGTAGCATTTGGCAATCTTCGTCGCGTAATCGAAGCAATTGGGCAAGGATGAGACCAACAACCACGGCTCTTTATATTGCTTGTGTTTGTCGGATTTTCGCAGCTTCCAACCGGTGCCCACCAGCACGGCTTGAGTGCGATATTGCTGGGCTTTGGTCAGCTTAACCTCACCCAAGACTTGGGGCGTAGGGCGTGCTTTTTTGTAGGCTTTGGCAACCGTGATATAGGCATCCTGGCCGGGTAGTTGCAGTGTCTGGTTGCCACGAACTCTGGCAATGTAATGCCAGCCGAGCTTACGTATTTGCTTAAACCACGGCACTTTAAAACCCGCATCGGTAATAATCACCGGCTTAAAGTCTGCCGGCAGTACCTGCTTTAACCGGTATAAAAACGCCCTGTGTACGTGTGGGCACGTATACTCGTCCATCGGCACAACAACTTGATGTAACGTCAGTGGGCGACCTTCTAGCGCCAGGCTGGCACGCAGGATAAAATGGCGCTTTTCGGTGTCGGCATTGCTCCAGTCCACTAAAATCAGCGGCTGTTTGCCCTGACGTAGCAAGCGGGTCATTTCGCCATAAATAAGCGGCGCCTCTGCTTGAAGCGCTTCATTTCTTAGCAAACGGTCAGCTCGTTTGATGCCGTGTTTTTCTGACGTTTCACTGTCAAAATTACGGCCGATAGCCGTTACCGTACATTGGCATTCTGCATCAAGCTTTGTACTGCCGCCCCCACAGCTAAAAATCGGGCTTTGTGCATACATTTGGGGGTGACAAATGAGAGGAAATCGGCGAGCATTGTTTTTACATTCATGGTTAGGTGTTTTTGGCGAAAGATCAGATCGGGAACTGCCATGAATGTTCCCTTCGCCTCTAACTATTTGTTTTATCTACGCCATTCGTGGGGATTCGTCAGCTATATTGCTTTAATTAAACTTACAAATACTTTTAGGTACATCTGATATTTGTGCAAGCTATAAATTCGTTGCTCACCATTGACTAGAAGTGTCCGCTTTTGGCACAGACTGTGTAAAAACTAATTTTTAATAAATTGTCTTGGGTATGTTCTTAGTTTGAAACCATTTAAGATGGTTGCGATCGATTTTTTCTCAGTATCGCAATTTTCTCCGCGCGAGCGAAACTGCTATGGCAACGCTAC
>NZ_JAKGBH010000073.1:0-15206 GCF_021532515.1 Pseudoalteromonas sp. PAST1
AGTAGTGAATTATTCGCACTGCTACTGCATAAGCTTTACCGTATCGTTATTCATAGCTCAACTCTCAGGCGGTGGTTGCCACAAGTCGGCATCGTCTGGCGTCGTGCGGCACCGACGCTGTATATCCGTAAGCGTCCGGCCAACCCCACCTAGCAACACCATTTTTTGTATTTGAAAATACCTTCAACTTTTTATTGGAGGTCATTATGAATTCACCCATCCCTAAACGTTGGCTAGAAATCCTAGCGCTTCGCTCATCATTTACTGGAACGAATGAAGCGTTTTGCAAACACCATCAAGTATCTATCAGCTCGTTTTATAAATATAAAAGCATGCAACAGGTGAAATCTTCAGGTGCATCACCTCAATTTGTCCGAGTTGAGCAACAAGCCCAACGCACACACGTCAGTATCACTGAGCAACCAACGATTAACTTTAATACGCGCACTGGCCAACTGACATTACCCACAACACTTAACTGTGATGCTATCGTCTCAATTATTAAAGGTCTATCAGCATGAATATGTTTGTTAATCCGCCCGAGATGTACTTATGTGCTGAGCATGTGGACTTTCGTAAATCCATCAATGGCCTTGCGGCGTTGGTGGAATGTGAGCTTGAATTACCCGTGCTATCGGGCGCGCTGTTTGTGTTTTGTAATAAAAAGCGCGACAAGTTAAAGCTTCTCTATTGGGATAAGACAGGCTTTGCATTGTGGTACAAGCGACTTGATAAGCACAGGTTTAAATGGCCTAAGCTTAAACGTGACACCATGACACTGAATGAGCAACAATTACATTGGCTATTATCAGGGTATGACGTTATTGGCCATGAAGAAATCAACGTCAGTCAGCACACAGTGACTTAATTACTTAGATCAATTGATATGATCATCAAGGTTTAAGTTATTAACCCTATTCATTGTGCATAAAAGCCGTAAAATAAACGGCATGAACGATGTATTTACCTTACAACAACGCATTGCTGAGCTTGAAAAACAGCTTAAATATGAGCGCGAAGTATCTATACAGAAAGATGCTAAAATCGCCTATTTATATGAGCAATTCCGTTTAGCCCAACAAAAGCAATTCGGCAAAAGTGCTGAAGGCTTTGTAGGGCAAGGTGAATTATTTAATGAAGTTGAAGAGATTGCTGAGAAAGCTGAGCCTGAGCAGCAAGGAATTAGCTACACCCGCAACAAGCCTAAACGCAAGCCACTGCCAAAAGACTTACCCCGTGAACAAGTTATCCACGACATAGCAGATAAAAGCTGTGCATGTTGCGGTGGTGAGTTACATAAAAATCGGTGAAGATACTGCTGAAAAGCTTGAGTTCATTCCAGCACACGTCAAAGTGATTGAACATATTCGCCCTAAATACGCCTGTCGTGAGTGTGAAAAATCAGGCACTGGGTCAACGATAAAGCAACAGCCTATGCCCGCCATGCCCATTAACAAAGGCGTTGCCACCGCGAGCTTACTTAGCCAACTCATCACCAGTAAATATCAATATGGTTTACCGCTTCATCGCCAAGAGAGCATGTTTAAGCAATACGGCATTGAGCTGAGCCGCAAAACCATGAGCGATTGGGTGATTAAGTCAGCAGCGCTGTTTACCCCGCTGGTTAAACGGTTAAATGAAGAATTACTCAAGCAACCACTCCTTAACGCTGATGAAACCACGGTCAATGTGGTGAAATCAGATAAAGTGAATAGTTACATGTGGGTGTACTGCTCAGGTGCTGACTCACCTAAACCCGACAGCCCCATCCCTAACATCGTGCTTTACGACTACCACACTAGTCGCGCAGCCGCCTGCGTGATGGATTATCTTGATGGCTATCAAGGGTACTTACATGTTGATGGTTATTAAGCTTATGAAAAGACACAGGCCAGTCTTGTGGGGTGCTGGGCGCACGCACGTCGGAAATTCATTGAAGCGAAAAAGCTGCAAGGGAAAAATAAGACAGGCAAAGCCGATGTGGTGCTCAGCTTAATACAAAAGCTGTATGGGATAGAGTCACGGTTGAAAGATAAATCAGCGGATGAGAGTTACCAGACTCGACAAGCACAGAGTAAACCGATACTCGATAAACTCAAACAGTGGCTTGAAAACATCAGCCAAACCTTGTTGGTAATAGTAAACTCATTGATGCCGCCAATTACATGGCAAACCAGTGGCCGAAACTCATTGAGTACATTAATGATGGGCGACTGAGTATCGACAACAACCGTGCAGAAAGAGCCATCAAACCGTTTGTGATAGGCCGTAAGAACTGGCTGTTTAGCCAAACAGCGACAGGTGCTAACGCAAGCGCGATACTTTACAGCATCATCGAAACAGCCAAAGCCAACGGCTTAGCGCCATACGATTACATCACCGCGTGTTTAGATGAGCTGTGCCAATCAACACCTGATATCGATAGTCTATTACCGTGGAATTTTAAAGGCTAGGCGGTGATCACCGGACGGATACGAAATTATAGTATCGAATGGGCAAACGTTTCCTTAATAAAAAACAAGTAAGCAGCAGGCATTTCTAGAGCATCAGCTTGTGCTCTCACTATTTTAAAACCTGAAACATGTATCCGTTTTCATTATTTGCTATTCTGAATTTGAATGTGTACTGTGGTTTTTAATTGCATTAAATACAGTTGTTTACTGGGTTTTTTGGTCGTATTTTTTATCCTGGTAACCACTGTGGTAACCATCTTGCTCTATAGCTTTTATCTACCGCTTTAATCGTTATCGATTAAAGCCTGCAGGTGGAGCTTTTGTTTCTTTGTATGTTTTTGTCACTCTGGTAAAAGCATGTGGATCTATATCCGCCATGTTTATCGATATTTGTCCTGCTCCATGAACATGAGATATAACTTTCTCATGCTGTTGTTTGTAAGGAGCTTGAATCGTTGAACCGCCGAATTCGCCAATATTGCAAATGACTACATGTTGATACATATGCCATTGAAGCGCAGCGGCCATATTATCAAAAGTCTTAACGTCAGTATTGTAGGCTGCGACTATAAAAAGGTCTGTTTTATCTCTTAGATCGGCAGTTAGCTTGATATCTGTAGCATCGTAGCAAATCGCTCCGGTCATTTTAAACGTTGCTTCACCATGACCATGCACTTCAAAAATATGTTGGCAAGGACGGTGTGGAGTCACTCCCATCTTATTTTCAAGTTTAGTCATATGTTCTTTACCCTGGTCACGAATAACCCACTGTCTACTACCATCTTTGTATGTAGGAATTAACCATCTAGCTAGGTTAACTAACTTGTCATCTTTATCTTGAAACACATACCCTGCAAATATAATTGCATTGGTTTTATCTGCGAGTCTTTTGAGTAGATCTTCATCATCAGGGTGTACAGATACTTCAGGGAAAACAATTAAATCGCAGTATGGTTTACTTGGAGATTCCTCAGCTTTTACTTTTGCCTCAAGTGTACGCAGTGTTAGCTTACAAATTGCCGCTAAATGTTCGCGATGAATAGCCCTCGCTTCTTTCGACTCTAGTCTTGCACCATGTAACTTAAATAGCTCAGAAGTTGGTTGGAGCTGCTGGACAGTTACAATTCGGAATGTGTTCCTTGTTTGCTCAGGACGATAGATTTCACTCGGGATCGTTGGTAGGTTTGAAGTTTGACAAACAAGCTCTTCTAATTGCTTGAGCCGATTTTGTATACAGTGTTTCAAGTCGTTTAAGTTTTCAATATTAGCAATTACCTGATTTCTGATATAACTAGACTCAAAACCAGGCCATTGTAAGCAGTGCATTAATAACTCGCTAGTCCATTGGCTAACAGTTGCATATTCTCCAATCAATGCCTCGGGTGAATGAAGCATTCCCATCCTTCTTTTATACCAACTGCTTCTTAGGCCTGAGTAAGTTACTGTGTTTGATTTTTTCCACCGAGTTCCTGTACAGTCAGCTCCTCCCAAGACTGCAGCACGCAATATACAGCCAATCCAGTATATTTTTTGGTGGTCTGTATACGATCCTGGTTCATTCACAATCCAGCTTGGGAGCTTGAATCGAGGATCACTTAAAGGGATTTTCAATTCTAACTTGTCAAATTGGGCTTGCCATAGGTATTTCCATGTACTGCCGCTTGTCAGCTTTACAGCTATGGAGCTGGGTGGCATTTCCATTAAATGGGTATCTTTTTGAACTTGCTCAATTAGCTTTAAAGCAAGCTTTAAAAGTGCATGCTCTACTTGGAACCCGTTATATTCGGATGATATAACCCTTGAGAGCTTCTGTGTCATAGACCTCAACTCAGCTTGATTATTTGGCTCTGCCCACTTTAAAGTATTGAGTAATGGTTTCTCTCCTTGCTTTTTTAATTGTTTCCAAAGAGCTAACCAGAAAGGGCCCCCTCGCTTTGCGTACAAAGTTAAGTTATTTTCGATAGATGCTTTGTGCTGTCGAATAAAGTCCAAGTAAAGTGAAGCGTAGGTTTCTGGACTGTCAGTAATCTGGCTCGCAACCTCAAATAATGCACACTTTTGTGGTTGGTATGAGGGAAGGTTATTAGCCAAGACCTTGTGTAACTCTAGGTGCATTAGGAGCAATGTATTTTTGCTTGTAAAAGGTGAAGGTTTGTTAACCACAGCAAGCAACATAAGTGCTTGTCTTGTTATAAAAGCTTTAGTGTTCAGTAGGCGTTTTGTTTTTTTCGCTAATACTTTTTGAGCGAAGCGCGATATCAGTTCAATTAAACGTCGTGGTTTTATTAACTCCGGGTAATCCACCCGTTGAAAGTATCCATTAAAGTCGCTTGCAGATCTAAATATATCAGCAAGAAGATAGTCCATCACACTCCTTGCAATTTTATTTTTATTTAAAGTGTCATTAAAACTGCTTCGCTCGAAAATAGCGCTCAGAATTGGTTCGAAGAGATCTGCGTCGGGGCAAATTTCCATTGCTTTGCGGAGAACTAAACCTAAAGAAGGGTCATTCATCCAAGCTAAAATTAACTTTTTAGCTAGAAGTTCATTTTCAGCTTCCTCTCTAAGAAAAGAAGCCCCTTCAAAGCTCGACATTCTTCGTTTGCTTCTCGCTATGGACTCCAAACGGTTCGCTGCAAAGCGTTTTAAAGTATCAGCCCGTACATCATGATCAAAGTTAACTAATTGAAGTAAATCAGAGTCAGGGGAGTCAGCTGCCAGTTCAGGTAAAGCATTGTCATTTATACCAAGTAAATTCTCCAGCACAGCCGTTACTGATTCAATCGAGTCTCGATCTACCGGTCCGCTTAGCTCCGACTGGATAGCCTGGACACGGTTAGACATACTACCCTCATTATCCAAATCTTGGAGCAATGTTAGCTTTGTCTTAGATTCGTTAACTTTAATCGAATTACCAGCATGCTCTTCTAATAGTTGATTTACAAATAAGCTAATAGCCTCTTTAATAACTTCTGGCTCAAGACTTTCAGCAGAGATAACAAGTCTTAGGTCATCTACATACCGACAATAGTCGTGCAGTACAATGCCTTTTTGCTGCGATATCTCATTGAAGATTTTGCTACCTAATACATTGTCGAATTCACACAGGTAAGCATTGGCGAAAAAGCCAGATGCAACAAGACCTTGAGGTAAACCAAGCTTTAATGCATCTTTTTTAAGCCCACTACTCTTTGCTAAATTTTGGCTATTACTGGTCCACTTCCATGAGGTAAGAGCCTCAAACTTGGTCCAAAACTCTCCATCGGTATTCGCATCTTGTTGCTGTACGATTTTTTTGAGTCGCTTGACTAGTTCAAGATTATCAATTGAGTTAAAGAATTGAGAAATGTCCAAATTAACAACATATACATCTTCGTTCATGCCTTTTGTTGTTACTACGTCTCGTCCTAGCTCTAAAGGGCGGGTTAAAAAGTTTTGGTAATCGGTAAAAAATTTTCGGTAGGTTTCACTATTTCCCCAACGGAACCACGCTTTACCATTTTCACGCCAATCACAAAGTAGGCGGTTACCATAACTGAATACCCCCGCCTTACGGGCTTCAATAAAGTTTAAGTCACATCTACCTTGATGTGTCTCTACGGCATCTGCAAGACATAGCATAGCTGCCGTAGCCCATGTTTGATCGCGTATGCTGATATGTGCGAGAGGGCGGAGAGGCACGTTGTCAGAGTTTTCATTTTTCCTTGTCCAGCCATCGCTACTAAAGTGCCAT
This sequence comes from Pseudoalteromonas sp. PAST1, assembly GCF_021532515.1. NCBI lineage: Bacteria > Pseudomonadati > Pseudomonadota > Gammaproteobacteria > Alteromonadales > Pseudoalteromonadaceae > Pseudoalteromonas > Pseudoalteromonas sp. PAST1. The sequence goes on from NZ_JAKGBH010000073.1 coordinate 6,187, forward strand.
GCGTCGCTTTTTGCTGCAGGAACAAGTTCTAGTTCAGTCAGAGGTTCTTGTTTCTTTAGGCTCGCTGCCCACTTCGGTGCATTTTCTTCAATTGTTAATGCAGAAATATCAAGTGATAAGGTATCGGCATACCAGTTAAAAGAACGTATATAGGCATGAGTTTTCTTCCATGCTTGAGCAATAACAACGTCATCAGTTAAATAATCGACGGTTGGCGAAAGTGCTCTATATTTTTCATTTATTAATTTCATGGTATGTCCTTATTCTGCAATCAATAGGGTTTACTTTTTAACTCTTGCTTTTTTCTTAGGTTTTAGCTGTTCGCGCTCGGCTTTGATCTTTGCTAACAAGGCCTCTGCGGAGTTGTCGCCGCTGATAAGCTCAGGGTTTTTCTCGCGCCATTTGGCAGTAAGTTCACCACGGAATGCTTTTGCTAAGATTGATTGAGTGAGTTTGTTGACGCGCTCTTGGGCGGCGTTTACTTCAGCTTCGACTTTATCGGCATAGGCGAATAGCTGCTCGACACGACGGACGATTTCGGTTTGTTCTTTAATATTTGTGTATGGCGCAGGTAATTCTTTAATCCTTTTTAATGCTAATTTACCTTGAGCTCCAGATTTAATTTCTAAACGAATTAAATCTTGCAAAGGTTGTGACCTCAGCCAGTATGCCAAGAACTTGCTTACAATAGGCTTCTTAAAATCGGTTAACTTCGCTGCATTCTCAGTTAAATTTGCTCCATTACTTTCAGAAGGTATTACTCCGGCGTCCCCTATAGAAGCCCCGACTATTGTTATGTATAAATCGTTTTCACTTACCGTGTATCTACTAATCTGAGCCTGAACTTCTTTAGTTATATACAACTGTTTAGATCTGGCGTCATCTGTTTTGATTACAGTACCCTGTTTCAATTGGCCGGCTCGGATATAGGGAAATCCTGTATTATCTTCGATCAGTTGTTCTCCTTTGGGTAAACGTTTTCCACCTTTAACTTCGGCTAGCTTTCCTAAGGTTAACTCCTCCCAATGTATGCCATTTTTTAAGCGCCACTCTTCGGTCAATTGACCGCTGACGGCGGCGGCGAGGACGGATTGGCGGAAGCGTTTTAGGGTGTTGGGGACGGCGTCGAGACGCGCTTTAATGCTATCGACTTTCGCTAATAACTTATCCAGCTTTTCAGCAATGACTTTCTGCTCGGCGATTGGGGGTAGTGGGAAACTACAATCCTTGATTCTGAACAATGCCAGTTTGGGCTGACCACTTGATGTAGCTTTGTCTTTGAACTGTTCAATAGCTCCATTGCTATTAAGCACAAAGCTCAAATATGGATTTAGTACTCCTGTAACTTCGGCTATTTTAGCTGCATTTTCTGTTAAATTAGCCCCACTTAAGTGCTTGGGGATTGTTCCAACTAGACCTATCGTTCCCGCAATACTTATATATAAGTCCTTGTCAGAAATCGTATAATTTTTTATAGCATCATAAGTTTCATCATCTAAATACTTAAGGCTCTGCGTATTTACAGAAGCATTTTCAAAATCAGTAACTCTGATATATGGATGGTCAGTTGGTTCGTCAAGAAGCTTTTTCCCTTTTGGAAGACGTTTTCCACCTTTGACGTCAGCAACTGTCTCTATTGTCGTCATTGACCAACTAGCTGGAATAGATTGACCGAACATTCTTATACCTCACCCAACTCAGCCAATAACTCATCCAACTCCAGCAGCGCACTGGTCAATCCGTCTTTTGCTTCTTGTGCTAATACCTCTGGTACTGGTAAGTCGGCAGCATCAACACTGTTTTTGTCTTTTAGCCAACTGATGTCCAGTGAGTCGCCTTTGGTGTCACTAATCCACTGGCGGGTAAAACAGCGCCAGCGGCTATGTGCGAGTTTATTGTCAACGCCTTTATTTTCTGCGGTAGCTTCTTTATCTACGGCGATTTCTTCTGCACCAAAGCTGTATTCGCCTTGGGTTCGGGCTGCAAGTATAGTGGCTATATCTGGTTGTCGCGATAAATCACGATCAACAGGATCAAATGCTTTTTCAAATGCCCCGAGGTGTGGGTCTTTACCAAAATCTTGTTGTGTAAAACCAATATCGGAGTTACCAAAGGGGGTACGTTTACCAAAGCTCGGCATATTGGTACGTAAGTCATACACCCAGACGTTGTCGGTGCAGTTTTCTTCTTGGTGTTTGTCGGTGGCTGAACCTTTGGTAAAAAACAGTACGTTGGTTTTTACGCCTTGAGCATAAAAAATACCTGTTGGTAAACGCAATATGGTGTGTAGGTTACACTTGTGCATTAGGTCGCGGCGCACCTCGGTGCCAACACCCGCTTCAAACAATACGTTATCAGGCAGCACTACGGCAGCACGGCCGCCAGGTTTGAGGTTGCGGTAAATATGCTGTAAAAATGCCAGTTGTTTGTTGCCTGTTTTGTGCGTTAAATCGTCACGAGTATTGCTGGCTTCACCGCCTTTACTAGTACCAAATGGCGGGTTGGCTAAAATGATGTCTGCGCTTTCAAGTGCTTTACCTGCATCACCAAGTGCATTGCCTAAATGCACCACGCCTTCGTCGTCGCCTTCCATACCATGGAGTAAACAATTCATCAGTGCTAAGCGGCGGGTGTTGGGTACAAGCTCAATGCCTACAAAGGCTTTATTCTTTTGGTATTCGGCGTCTTTGGGGCTTAAATCGAAATAGTCGTCGGTTTGCTCGCGCATGTATTGATCGGCTGTCACCAAGAATCCTGCGGTGCCTGCTGCGGGGTCTTGGATTACTTCGCCTGTTTGGGGCTTGATGCAACGTACCATTGAGTTTATGAGCGCACGTGGTGTAAAGTACTGTCCCGCGCCAGATTTAGTCTCGCTGGCGTTTTTCTCTAATAAACCTTCATATAAGTCACCAAGGCCGTCTTTTTGCGCACTAAACCAGTCAATTTGATCTAGGGTTTTAATCATTTGCTCTAAATGGCGCGGCTCACGCAGGCGGGTTTGTGCATCGGCATAAATAGCGCTGATCAATGGGTCTTCGTGTACCTGAACCTCTTTAGTTTGACCTGGGTTTTCTGGGTCTGCTTCAAGGCGTTTACCCGTTGAAAGCGCGAACAAAATGGCTTTGTAATCATTAAGTAAGTTGATACCTGATTTTTCGTTAATGTCTTGCCAACGGCAGCCCTCTGGCAGCGGGTGTTTTTTTAACACGCCTGCTTCGGTGTTTTCGTGAACCATTTTAATAAAAAGAAGCAGTACCAGTTCTGTTACATAGTCGCTGTAGTTAATGCCGTCGTCACGTAATATGTCACATAAGTTCCAAAGCTTTTGTACAATGTCGTTATTGGTCATGATGTTCTCAAAATTAGTAATAGGGTGTTAGCCGTGGGCAACCAGTAGGGCGCACAAAGGCTCGTTAATGTAGTAATTAGCACGGCCTACTTTTTGTTTAGTTAAAAAGCCGTGTTCCACCAGTTGTTCCAAATACTTGGTGGCGGTAATACGAGTGACACCGAGCTCTTCAACAATAAAGTCTATTTTGGTGTAGGGGTGGTTAAATAGGTTGTTGAGTAAATCTTGGCTATAAATTTTAGGAAGCTGCGCTCTAATGCCGTGCTTTGCTTCTGCCATAAGGTGTTTCATGGCGGTGATAAGTGAAATAGTGTTTTGCGCGGTATCAATGACACCATCAAGCATGAACTCTAACCACGGCTCCCAGTTGCCGGTATCGCGCACTGCTTGTAGGTTAGCGTAGTAATCGGCTTTGTTCTGAATTACAAATCGGCTCAGGTAAAGTACAGGCAAGTTTAGTAAATCTTTGGTGACCAAATATAAAATATTTAAAATACGCCCTGTACGGCCGTTGCCATCGTAAAAGGGATGAATACTTTCAAATTGGTGATGAATAATAGCCATTTTTACCAGAGGGTCGGCATCGCATAGTTCATCGTTGTTGATAAACTGCACAAGGTTATCCATTAGCTTTGTAATTTCATCAGCGTGCTGTGGTGGCGTGTAAACCACTTCACCAGTGCGTGCGTTTTTTAGGTCAGTACCAGGGAGCTTTCGTAAACCTGCATCGTTATGTTCTAGGTTTTTTTGTATTGCGAGTATGTCATCAAGACGAATAAGTTTGCTTTTACGCGCTGTTTCGAACCCTTGCTTTAAAGCAACGGCATAATCTTGTACTTCTTTAGTTGCGGGGTTAGTGACCGCTTCTTCAAACAGGTTCGCTTTATAGAGCTCATCGTGTGTTGTTACGATGTTTTCCACCTCAGAGCTGTCTTTTGCTTCTTGTAGGGCGAGTGTGTTAATCAATATGGCTTCATTAGGTATGCTGGCTGCAACGCCTTTTAACTCAGCTAAATGGCGATGGGCAGTGGCGGTTTTTTTTAAAACAGCGCGGGTTTCCCACTGTTCAATATTCGCAAGCGGTAACGGTTCTATAGTGGTCGACATAGATAGCTTTTATCCTTTTTTATACATGTCAGCGTTGTTATGTATAAATTTTTCATAAAATTATACATAACCTATATAACATGTATAGTAATTCCATTTATTTATATACGTTACTTTATGCGCTCTTAATAGGCCAAATAGCTTCACTTATTTCACCAAGTACAGTATCTAATTGATTATTAAGCACCTTGTCAAATTGCTTCGCGCCACCGTGCTGATCAAAGCGGTTATTAACAAACTCTCTGTCGACGATAACTTCATGCACAAGTTGTTTGGCAAGGCGCTCTAACCATTTGCGCTGATTAGGTGTCCATGAATGTGCTTGGTATATACGTAACATTGCTTGAGCAACACGTTGTTCAAAGGGGATAAGAGGTTCACCTAAGGCAGCACGCCGAATGTGTCCAACAATACTTGCTGCTATATCTTGATTGGTTTGATTACGTACCGCGCTTTGTAAATTCGCCTCTGAGAAGCCTGCACCATCAAGTAATAGTTTTACTTCAGTTAATTGCTCACGAGAAAGGTCGCGTGGTTTACTTACCACAGTCGCAAGGGCTATGTTTTGGTTTAACTGCTCTTTAACGAATTGATTAAAGCTCTCTAGGTAATCCTCTGGTTTTTTGTGTGTGCCCCAGCTTTGTGTTCTTTCACGTATTTCATCATGATGTTCAGAGATAACGGGCTGGTGTTCACTGCCCAATAAAGTATTGACCTGTGCAAGCTGGTGGATTAAACCACTATGTTCGGTGATAAAGTTTGCAGCTTGTTTTGGCCCTAGTTGGTGTAAATGGGTATGAAGGTTTTTAGGCTCTACTCCCCATAAGCTTTCAAGCTCGTTCAGTTTTTGTTTAAGTTCAGGCTTTGCTTCTGCCTTTTTTTCTGCCTTACGTAAAACCCGCATGACTTTTTGGCTTAACTGACTGAGTACAACGTCGGCGTGACTTTCTTGTGGTGAGTCGCCAGGTGTATTTAGAGCTTGTTCTAACAGCTCTGGATTAGTGATTTCATCCACCAACAGTTCTAGAGTTATATTAGGGTCTTTAACCAAAGGCTTCATGGTGTTTACTTCAGCCAAAGCTGAATAAATATCGACAGGGTCGTAGATACGGAATACGGTTTTACCTATTTCATCACAGCGGCGAGTAGCACGGCCGATCATTTGCTCGTATAAAATGCGTGATTTTACTCGGCGCATGAAAACAAGATTACAGACTTTAGGCACGTCAATACCTGTAGTGAGCAAGTCTACGGTTATTGCAATGTTAGGGTAGCGTTCGTTCTTAAACAGTCTAATTCTCTGGTCGACTTTATCAGAGTCTCCTTTAATAACTTCTACAGCCGCTTGGTTATACTCACCGTTATATAGGTCTTTAAATGCATCATCAAGTAATCGCTTCATCATATCGGCATGAAGGCCGTTTTGTGAGGGGGCACAAAATATAATGGTTTTTTCATCACCAAAGGGATCGAGTTCTTGAACAAGTTGTTCGCAAATGACTTTGTTGAAGTTCTCGTTAATAACCTTGCGGTTGAATGCATTAATCTCGAAATCAAGCTCATCATCCAGGTCTGCAGATTCAATTTCCCCCGTATGAGTATTAATTGATTGGACTTTATCACCTTTATCAAAGTGAATGCCATTTTGGCTTAGTAAGGTCTCATAACGGATAGGTGATTCATGATCGATAAGCCAATCTTCAGCAACAGCCTCACGGTAAGAATAGGTGTACACAGGTTTGCCAAAAATTTCACTGGTGTGCTTGGCTGGGGTTGCTGTGAGCGCTATTTTCACAGCATCGAAGTAATCGAGTACGCGTCGGTAACTAGATAAATATTGGCTAGCGTCCCGTGTAGCAAGTTCGCCCTCTGTCATTTCTTGATCAAGTGTGTAACCTCGGTGTGCTTCGTCGATAATGATACAGTCAAATTGATCGAGCGGAGGAGGGTTATCACTCATAAATATGCGTTTAACCATTGCTTGCACGGTAGCAACTTGTACGCGCGTTTCAGCCTCTGCACCCATATCACCAAGTTCTGCGACATTATAAATCTTTGAAAGAGTATGATTTTGCTCTAGTGGTGCTTCGTTAAAGGCATCGAGCGCTTGTTGGCCTAGTGCGGTTCTATCAACTAAAAATAAAATGCGTTTAAAGCGTTCTGCTTTTAAAAAACGGTACATTAAACCGATGATTGTGCGGGTTTTACCAGTACCCGTAGCCATTGCAAGTAATGCTCGCCGTTCGTTATTTGCAAGTGCATGCTCAACGGCACTAATTGCATTTTTTTGGTATTCCCTAAGCTTTAAGTAGCCAAATGGCTCTTTATCTAATTTTTTTTGTGCTTCGCTTTTGCTGCGCTTGAGAGTATCGAGTAGACCTGTTGGCGTGTGGAATTTACTTAAATCTCGTTTTGTATTTGAGCACTCCCGTACATCACGAAACCAAATACCAGATTGTTCAGCGAGTTGTTTTACATGAGGGCGACCGTTACAAGAATACACAAACGGGACTTTATAATGGTCTTCGGCCTCATCTGGCCATGCTATGGTCAAACCTTGCAATTCCCAAGCGGGTAGTAGCGGGGGATTGACTGTTAGCCCTTTGCTGTATCGCTCAGCTTGACGAATTTTACCTGCAACATTGGTATTTTCTTTCTTTGCTTCAACCACGGCTATGGGTGTTAAACCTGCAAATAATACGTAATCAGCTCTGCCGCGTTCGCCATTGTGTTGTGTTGGCCACTCAGCAATTGCGATATTTTTACCTTTTTCAGGACGAATGCCGTTTTTATAAGTAAGCTCTTCACTATCAGCCTGCCAACCTGCTTCTGTTAATTGCTGATCTATTAAAATACGAGTTAACGCTTCGTCGAGTACGATATGTTTAGTTGCTGCTTGAGTGTTATTGTTTAGCTTTTCACGTTGGTTAGCTTTTGACTTTTCATCTTGTGAAGCTAGCTGTATTTGCAGTGCCTTTATTTTGGCTTCGTACTCTTTTTGTTGTTGCTGCAATGCTTGTTCATGAGAGGCCGCTTGTTGCGCTAAAAATTTAGACTCTTCGTCCATTTCATACGCTAACTGCTCATATTCATGCTTTTCTTTGGCGATTAACTCATTCAGCTGGTGGCTTGAATTTAAATCAAGATTTGCTTTTTGTAGGTCAGTCTTTAAGTTAGCAATTTCACTTTGAAGTTTACGTAACTGTTCACTCGGATCTGAAGGCGCAATAAATGGCCCAGGCTTAAACTTTGGGCCAGCTTTACCAAATGACTGGTGAAACCAAATTGCTAATTTACGGGCAACTACTAAGCCGTTAATTGCTTCTTTATGCTTTGTTTTAAATTGGTGGGTTGCTTTATTACCTTCAACCCTAAGAGTGCGGAATAACTCTCGTACAACATTTTCTAATTGTAATTCACGATTAATTTTGTATAAAAGGTCAGCTTGTGTTGTTTGTTCATCAAACTCAATACCAGCCAATGCAGCAATATGTTGTGCTAATGCTTCGCCTAGCTGACGTAGTTTTATTAATGTGGTATTTGGATCACTGGCGAAAGAGCGCTCAGCGGATAAAGCAAGCTCAGTGAATAATGGATCATGTTCAGCTAAAAACCCAAAATTTCCATTAGACGCAGACATTCATAAACTCCATTTAAATGATAAACAACAAGCCAAGTATATGAGATATAAAGGTTCACAAGCCCTGTTGCCTGAATATTGAATACATTATCACTAATAGACGGATTTTCAACTTTCTTATGATTAGTGTGTTTTACAAAAATACATAGAGAAAATTAAATTTACACTCTTTCCCCCCCACCACAGCGCCAATTTTGTTTGGCATTATTCTCTCTGTTGTTAGGAGCACCTAACAATAAACCTATTTAGGAGAAATATAATGACGAAGAAAGAAACTCCAATGACTACCGATGCTTTGGCCCGTATTCAAAGAAATGAAGCTAAGCAAAATGGTGGCGGCGTTGATTCTAATGGTTTTGCTGCTCGCGCAGCTAGAGCCGCAAACAAAAACCAACAAGGGAAAAAATAAAATGGCCCAACATGATGATGACAACCGTTCACAGCAGCTAAACCCTGAGCATGACGCTTATTGGCAAAGCCGAGGTGAAGATGAGCGCCCTGAAGACTGGGAAGAGCGCTTAGACGATTAATTGCAAAAGCTAAGGCCGTCTAATTTTGAAGTTAGATGGCCGAATTCTCGCGTTCTGAATAGTACTTAAAGTAAGCAGGGTATTGCCCAATAATCTCATTGAAAATAGGAATAAGTTTTTCGCTTTCAGTTTGTTCAAAACATACTTGTATTTTTGTGTCTATCCCTCGACTAATCCTGAAGTACACAAGTAATGCTGAAGAATCTAAATCACATAATTTCTCGCAAATTGCACTTACAAACCTTTCTAACTTTAGAAAAGAAGGTAAGCCCGAATTCAGATAATAAGTGCACCACTCATGGTTAAACGGTGAGAAGAGATCAACTGCCTGTTGGTGGTACTCTATCGTCGCCAAACAAACAGAAGCATTTACCATGAGTTACAAGCAGTTGAT
>NZ_JAKGBH010000074.1:0-14662 GCF_021532515.1 Pseudoalteromonas sp. PAST1
CATATCATCGAAGTGCTGAATTAGAGACATAAAAAATCCGATATTATTTCTAATATCGGATTTTGAAGCTATGAAAAGATCAGTCAAGTGATCATAAAAATATTCTTAACTGATCAGCATTACGCTAGGGCAAGCTTTTTTCCCTACACCGTTGCAAATTTACAAGCGCCAGATCAAGCGCAAAACTATTTGAATTTAAATGGTATCTGGCGTTTTCATTTATCTAAGAACCCCGCATCAAGATTGAAAGACTTTGAGAGCCCTACTTTTAATGATAGTGATTGGTCAACAATCAAAGTGCCAGGAAATTGGGAGTTGCAAGGTTATGATCGTGCTATATACGTTAACCACCCCTACGCTTTTGCGAAAAACCCGCCTTTTATTCAACAACACGACAACCCAATTGGCCATTACCGTAGAACATTTAATTTAGATGAACTGTGGACTGATAAGCGAGTAATTCTACATTTTGGCGCCGTTAAATCAGCGTTCTACCTTTGGGTAAATGGACATAAGATAGGCTATAGCCAAGGAAGTAAAACCGCTGCAGAATTTGATATTTCTGATTATGTAAAGTCAGGGTCAAATACACTGGCAGTTCAGGTGTTTCGCTGGAGCGATGGTAGTTATTTAGAGGCTCAAGATTTTTGGCGGATCTCCGGCATTCAGCGTGATGTATACCTGTACTATACACCTAAAGATTATATTGAAGATGTGTTTGTAAATGCCGGCTTAGTTAATAACTACAAAGATGGAAATCTAAACCTTGCTGTTGATTTAAGCCCATCAAATAAAGAGCAGACACTGCAAATTCAGCTCAAAAATCCTAACCATGAAATCATTTTCGAAACCCAGCAAACTTTAGCCAAAAAAGAGCTCAGCCAAACAGTTCAATTCAACAAACAATTTAAAAATATAAAAGCCTGGTCTGCTGAATCGCCCACTCTTTACGAATTAAGCATATCACTTTTTGATAATAAGAAGCTGTTAAGTCAATACGTTAAGAAAAAGATTGGCTTTAGAACCTCAGAAATTAAAAATGGCCAACTGCTTATTAACGGCCAAGCTATTTTGATCAAAGGGGTCAACCGGCATGAGCATGACCCTATTACAGGGCATGCCGTTTCCCGAGAAAGCATGGAATTGGATATAAAACTATTCAAGCAATTCAATATTAATGCCGTGAGACTCGCTCACTATCCTAACGATCCTTACTGGTACGAATTATGCGATAAATACGGCATTTATGTGGTTGATGAAGCCAATATTGAATCACATGGCATGTATTATAATTTGGCAAAGGGCCACACATTAGGAAATAACCCCGACTGGAAAAAAGCCCATCTTGCACGAATTTCGGCCATGGTCGAACGTTCAAAAAACCATCCTTCAGTAATTATTTGGTCGCTTGGCAATGAAGCTGGTAATGGCTACAATTTTTATCATGGTTATGACTGGGTAAGATCTCGCGACCCATCTCGTCCTATCCAGTACGAACGCGCTGTTTTTGAATGGAATACCGATCTCTATGTCCCCCAATACCCTACTCCGCAATATCTAAAAGAATACGCCGAGTCAAACCCTGAGCGCAGTATGATCATGAGTGAGTATGCGCATGCTATGGGCAATAGTGTGGGTAACTTTGCTGACTTTTGGCATCAAATACGTAAGTACGACAAGTTACAAGGTGGCTTTATCTGGGACTGGGTTGATCAAGGTATACAAACCACCACCTCTGAAGGCAAAACTATCTATGCTTACGGTGGGGATTTTGGTGTTCCAGGCACTCCTTCAGATGGTAATTTTCTTTTAAATGGTATTGTTTTACCTGATCGCACACCGGAACCTGCTCTATATGAAATTAAAAAAGTTCATCAATCTGTTTTGTTTTCTTTCAATGACAAAGAGTTAACTGTATTTAATGAAAACTTTTTCAAAAACCTCAACCATTACCGTTTAAATTGGCAATTGATGAGCAATGGTAAGGTGTTTAAAGAAGGCCGAATCAATAAACTTGAAATACCACCACAGCAATCCGCTAACTTCACGCTTAACTATTCAATTCCAAAAGAAATCAATGATGAAGTATTTTTGAATGTAAGTGTAGTGACGCGGCTTGATGAGCCACTAATAGGAAAAAGTTTTGAAATCGCAAAAGAGCAATTTTTAGTACAAACAGCACGTGCGAAAGAACAACAAACTGATTTAAGAAAACTTAATGTTTATCGAACCGTTACCGATAGCGAGATTATTGGTAATAACTTTGTAGTAAGATTTAATCACGCGCGAGCAGAGTTAACAGGCTATCGCTTTAACGAGGTTGAATTAATTAAAACACCTGCCAGAGCCAACTTTTGGCGCGCTCCTACTGATAATGACTTCGGCGGAAATTGGCAAGATAAGTTAAGGGTTTGGAAATACGCCTCAGACCGTCAACAGCGTACAAAATTCACTTTAGTAGAAGCTGAAAACCAAGTTGTTGTTACCACTGAGTTTGATGTGCCAGATGTTTCTGGAAAATTAAATATTATTTATATCATCACAGCTGATGGCAAAGTAAAGGTCGATTACAAGTTCAGTTCATCTATGCAAGATATGCCTATGATCCCTCGCGTCGGTATGAACTTGGAATTATTTGCCGAGCTTAACAATATTACCTACTTTGGCCGGGGACCACAGGAAAATTATCGTGATCGACATACCGCAGCACATGTTGGTTTATATCACTCTAAAGTGTCACAGCAATATCACCCTTACATCAGACCGCAAGAAAGTGGCTATAAAACGCAAGTACGCTGGCTTCACTTGACCAATCAACAAGGTGTAGGATTAAAAATTACTGGTACACCTCATTTTGGTATGAGTGCTTTACACTACAGGATCAGTGATCTAGACCCCGGCATGCGACGAAGCCAAACACATTCCGGTGAACTTCAGCCTCGTCCACTCGTTTCACTGAATATTGATTATGGGCAAATGGGTGTTGGCGGCGTTAATAGTTGGCATACAACAGCACTGCCAGAATACACGCTGACAGCCTCAGAGTATGAATATAGCTTTACTCTGCAAGGAGTTAACATAAATTAAAATGTTGGATAAGGGCTCTTTTGAGCCCTTATCTCTTATATGGTATCAATTACTTATAAACAGCAATCTCTGCTGCACTTGCCCAAATGCGACCATTAATTTCACTTTGTGCGACTAAACGAATATACCGTGCAGTAACAGGTGCAAACTGTGTTTGCTTGATTTGCGTATTCGCAGCCCATGTACCAACAGCGATGGGTGAGCCAAAGTTGATACCATCGTCACTCACATACACCTCATAGTCTGCAATAGTGCCGTTTACGCCAATGGTTCTTGGTAGATATGTGATTTTTGAAAAGCTTTGCGAGTTACCTAAGTCTATATCAACCGAGTGAGGGTACTCAGGCACTGTGCTGCCAGACCAATTCGTGTGCCAAATGGTGGCTGGATTATTATCAAAGGCGTAGATAATTTCTTCGCCAAGCTCTGCCTGCGAGTCGCTACTCACAACAAAGCTCGAACTATCAAGTTTTCCTGTGTGATATAGCTCAATCTCTGCCGCACTAGCCCATACATTCGCGTTTACTTCTGACAAGCCAACCAATTTTATAAAGCGCGTTTGCGTATTATTAAGTGCAACCACTTTGCCTTGTTTGCTGGCATCCCAAGTACCCGCAGCAACTAATTCATCATAGGTTACACCATCATGACTTACATACACTTCATAGTCTGCAATTGATCCATTTTCGCCCACAGCGCGTGGCGTATAATGAAGCTCTGATAACTCATAGTGTTTACCAAGATCAATGATGACATCGTGAGGGTAACTAGGCACTTGTGGAGTTGACCAACTGGTATGCCACAGCGTGGTTTTGTCTCCATCAAATGCGTTTGCCAATTCATGATAAGGCTCTGATTGCGAGTTAGAACTTACCGTCAATGTGGCGCTGTCGATCAGGTAGTGTTGTGCTGACGTATTATCAGTCGTGACAGTCGCTGAGTGCGAAACTGTTCGACCGAAAATATCTTCGAGGGTAATGATAACGTTGTCATTTTCACTCGCAATAATATCTACTTGGCGCTTTTCTGGCTGGCTTGCTGATGCAACGAGTACGTTGTTTATCATCACAGAATAGCTAAATTGAGGTGTGCTCGTTTGCGGCACTTGCCAACTTACGCTTCGCGTAGTGGCATCAGTGATGGTGAACTCAATATTAGGTTGATTGGGGGTATCCGCTACATTGTTTCTTGTTAACGGAAAAAGTGAATTTCTCCCGCAAAACGCTGTCAAGTTACCATATGCATCCGTACAGGTTTGATTGCTAATACTTAACGTAGGTGAGGTTGTCCCGCCAGTTGTCATAGTAAAATAACTTGGATTTGCGCTTGCATCATAGTTATTGTCGTAATTACGTTTTGGTTGGTGTTGGACAACACTAAAATTTGCAGAATCAAAGCCAATCCAGCCACCATTTTCGAGCTTTTTATGGCCATTTTTGAGCCTCACAGTTCTCGCGTTTTCGCCGCTATACCACCAATCTTCAACAAATGACCCTGTTGTCGTTTCAAAACGTACATCAGCTACAGGGTAATCCATGGTCACCAAGTGCGACCATTCTCCAGCAGCCTGATCATGCACCCAATAGCCGAAATGAGTATGTGAACCTACCGGCCATGCCTTTGCCACTAAGGTATACCATTGGTTAGCTTGCCACCCTAAATCAAAGTTCCATGTTTTTAGCCCTGTACCCTCACCGCCAAAATTTTCAGATTCCGTACCATGACCAAGATAGCGGGCTACAATTGGCTTTGAAGAGCTGCGCGGATCCCATATGGAAAATATGTAATTGCGCCCATCAGGGTGATCTTGTATGCCAGCATAGCCCCCACCTTCCATGCCCGCATTCCAGTTTAGCACTGAATAGTAGGTGTACTTAGTAAGTCCATTGCTAGGCACATACACATCCTGCATGATCGTGTTACCGCGACCTACATCATTAAAGTTAAACCAAATCGACGCGGCCCTATCTTCAACCGTATTAGCTTGGGCACTCCAACTACTCAACATACCGACTACTGCCAATTTTATTGTCATTTTTCTCATGCTAGCTCCTGTAAGTGATAAAACTTAATTTCTAGATTCTGTGGACTTATCCTTTAGTAGCAATAAAGAACCAAAAAATATAAACCACCGAGTAATTAAGGTTCAAAAACGAAAGAATCGCAAATAAAAAACATAAAATGAAAAATATCGAATAAAAATGAAACTAATTGAAAGTTAATAACAACGTAAAAATGAGTAAAAAAGCCGTATGAAGGATAGTGAAAAATGTATTGCTTGATTTTTATAAGGCGAAGTGGCATGAAGGTTAAAATACACTATGAAAAGTGCATTTATTAAAACCTTTAGGTAAGAGCTGATTTTATAGCTTCATAATCATGAGAGGTTATTTCATGGCTGTTACCAGCACAATCTTTAAAGTACATTGAGTAAGTAACACCATGATCGGCAACAACAGTTTTAATCTCAAGCTGAGCTAGATGCTCAAGCCATGCTAAAAACTGTGTTGCATTTGCGCCAAAAGCAATACCTTTGCTTCTACCGTCAGCTTCAAACAGTGCCAAACGAATTGTTTTTGCTTGATCTTCTAAGGTTAAAGGGCCTTTTCCCTCATCCCAAAATGCAAGTTCCGGTATCACATTAAAACCAAGTACTTGTTGATACCATTTTACAGCAGCCGCTAAGTCATCAACATTTAAGTGGCAATGATCAACACCACACAAAGCTGGAATAGCCATGTTACTCACCTATTTCTGTTTTTAACTGCTCTAAAAAATCGAGCATGTAATCTGTACGTCGTTTGGCTTCATCTTTTGCTGATGGCGTGTTCATACTCTCACCAATGTGTAACAGCTTAATAAAAAAGTGATCGAGGGTGTATTTTGTATCGTCAGGTTCGCGGTTTAAACAAAATGGATCGTCTTTATGATACAGATAGCGACCAATTGAGCCCCCTACTTTCATGCAGCGGCTCACCCCGATTGCACCTAATGCATCCATTCGGTCTGCATCTTGCACAATTTGCGCTTCGACACTTTGTACTTTGATATTGGCACTAAAGCTATGTGCGGCAATAGCATGATGAATAGCACTAAAATACTGCTCAGGATAATTAATTGAGGCTAAAAAACTTAGCGCTTTGTCTGCGGCCATGGTCGATGCTTTTGCCCGATCTGGGTGGTTCTTTGCAACCGCAACACAATCATGTAACCAAGCTGCGGGTAACACCACGGCCATTTCTGCCTGCTCGGCAATACACAATTGTTTTGCAACCCTCACTACTCGTTCGATATGACTAATATCGTGTGCGACATCGGCATGGAGTAAAGACAAAATAAAGTCTCGACATTGAGTTTCTAACGCTGCAAAGTCTATTTTTGGCTGCATATACTGGCTATCACCATTTACTGATTGAAATTATGCTTACTTTAGCGTGGTTGCTAGATTTGTTCAAAACATTCATTGTATGTTTGCCAGTGCTTCATTAAACTATGCCCCCTTTTGTTTGACGCGAGAATCCCTATGTCATCTGCTATTTACCTGCAAGCTGGACGAGAAAAATCATTAAAAAGAAAACACCCATGGGTGTTCTCAAAAGCCATTAAAAAAGTAAAAGGTAAGCCAGGACTAGGTGATACTGTCACAATCTATGACAATGACGGCAAGTTTTTAGCCATTGCAGCTTACAGCCCGCAATCGCAAATTCGCGCTCGCGTATGGAGCTTCGATCAAAACGAAGTTATTGACCAAGCATTTTTTGAAAAACGTTTACGCCGTGCCTATGCTGCGCGTGAACAGGTGATCAGCGAAGGCGGTTTAACGGGTTTTCGTTTAAGCGCTGCTGAGTCTGACTACTTGCCAGGCATCACTATCGATAAATTTGATAATGTATTGGTGTGCCAACTACTTAGTGCCGGTGCAGAGCGCCATAAAGGTGAAATTGTTGCTGCATTAATGACTATTTTTCCAGGCTGCGATATTCATGAACGTTCAGACGTTGATGTTCGCACTAAAGAAGGCCTTGAGCCAATCAAGGGAATACTTTGGGGCAAGGAACCAACTGAGCCAGTCATCATTGAAGAAAATGGCTTAAAACTCGAAGTAGACATTCTAGAAGGCCACAAAACAGGTTTTTACTTAGACCAACGTGATAGCCGTGCAGCCCTTGAGCGCTTTGTTAAAGACAAAACGGTGTTAAACTGCTTTAGCTACACAGGTACTTTCTCACTGTATGCTTTGCGTGGTGGTTGTAAGCACGTGACTAACGTTGATGTGTCACAGCCAGCGCTCGATACAGCAAAGCGTAACGTTGAACATAACAACCTTGATTTATCGAAAGTTGATTTCGTAAAACAAGATGTTTTTAAGTTGTTGCGCCAATACCGTGATGAAGGTGTGCAATTTGATACTATCGTTATGGATCCACCAAAATTTGCTGACAACAAAGCGCAATTAACTGGTGCTTGCCGTGGTTATAAAGATATTAATATGATTGCGATGCAAATCTTAAAACCAGGTGGAACCTTACTTACATTCTCGTGCTCTGGATTAATGGAACAAAATTTATTTCAAAAAGTGGTTGCGGATGCAGCCCTTGATGCAGGTAAAGACTTGTTGATCATGGAACGACTAAACCAAGCTGCCGACCACCCGATTGCAGGCAGCTACCCAGAAGGCTTTTATCTGAAAGGCCTGATCTGTAAGGTTTACTAATTAAAACTTACAATTTCTAACCCGGCACTCAAGGAGCCATCTTGCTCCTTGGTTGCCCGAATTACACGGGCTGTTGCATCAAATGAAGTAATCGCCGTGCTAGTCGAAGCAATTAGCACCCGATAAAGACTACCAATTTCTAAAACTTCATCAAGGTGTATTGCCAACCCTGTTGCACTTAAGTCAGTACACGTAACCTGAATTTCTTCGCCATTAACTGCATCTAATGGGATCAGTTTTGCAGGGGTATGAATTTGCATGCGGCGAAAATCGCGTTTCTCCTCATGAAACATATGGCCTCCTATACCAGTGTTTTTATTTTCTCTATT
The DNA here is from genome assembly GCF_021532515.1 of Pseudoalteromonas sp. PAST1. NCBI lineage: Bacteria > Pseudomonadati > Pseudomonadota > Gammaproteobacteria > Alteromonadales > Pseudoalteromonadaceae > Pseudoalteromonas > Pseudoalteromonas sp. PAST1. The sequence continues at coordinate 8,131 of NZ_JAKGBH010000074.1, forward strand.
AATGTTTTAACAGAAAAAGGCTTCACTACATAGGCGTCGCAACCGGCATCAAACCCCGCTTTTTGTTCAAGCTCGGTTTCAAGACCAGACACCATGACAACAGGAATTTGCGCTGTTTCTGGGGTGTTTTTTAGTAATCGGCACGTATCATAACCATCTAAGCCTGGCATACAAACATCGAGCAGTATAGCATCTGGTGGCTCCGCAATGGCAGACGTTAAACACGATGCGCCTGAATTTGCATAACTTAACGAAAACTCATTTCCAAGGCTTGCTTTGAGCATTTCAAAATTAAAATATTCATCATCGACGACCAAAATAGTTGGTCGCGGTCGATTTACCGCCCGTTCAGGAACTGAGATTGGTCTTTCCTTTTCAATGCCCACATAACCTCCTTTTAGCATCTGTGTTTTAGCGTCAAGCAAGGAGGTGACACCTCCATTGCTCATTCCTTAGTATTATAACTCAGATTCTTTAATTGCGTTTAAAACACGTTTAGCAGATACAGGATAAGGTGTCCCTAGTGTTTGTGCAAATAAAGAAACACGTAACTCCTGTTGCATCCAAAATATCGCACTGATCTCTTCAGGAATTGGCATTCCCTTAGGGATTTTGTTCGCTAGTTTTTGATATTGCTCGGCTACTTTTTCAAGCTCAAGTACACACAACCTATCGCGGTTAGGGTCAACAGGTAGCTTTTCTAAGCGGCGTTCAATGGCTTTTAAGTAACGAATTAAATCCGTCATCTTTGCTGCCCCATGCTGGCTAACAAAGCCTTTGAACACTAAGCTTTGTAACTGTGATTTAATATCACCGTGCGCTGTTATCATGGTTAGATCAACGCGTCCTTTCATCCGTTTATTTAAGCCATGTGCAATACTTAGCACTTGCTCTACTTGGGTGGCAATCTCAACCACCGTGTCACCAAGCTCACCACGAATTTGCTCTTTCGCTTTTTCAAACGCATCTGCAGTGCGGATGTTGCCATATTTAGTTAGTAGGCTATCGACGGCTGCAGCGATACAGTCATCAATTAAGTCATTGACCTTACCAAACGGATTAAAGTACAAACCTAATTTAGATTTATTCGGTAAATTTTGCTGTAAATACTTAATCGGTGATGGCACATTTAATAACACTAAGCGACGTAAACCTTGTTGGTGCGCCTGCTGAGCTTTGTGTTCATTATCAAATAACTCAACCGCTGCTGAGTCTTTTTTATCCACCAGCGCTGGAAACGCTTTGATTTCGTATTGACCTTGCTTTTTCACGTAAGAACTTGGTAACTCACCAAAACTCCACTCGGTCAAATCAGCTTTCTCTATGCCCTTGTCGGCTACTTTCGATAAGGTATCCGTTACCTTACCTTGTAACTGAGCTTTTAGTTTAGATAAATTTAAACCGCGAGCGAGTAACTTATCGTGTTCATCGCGTACTTCAAACTGTAAGCGTAAATGCGGAGCAAGGGTTGATAAATCCCATGCATCTGGCTCAACACGCACCCCTGTCATACGTAATAAGCGCGTGCTAATTGCATCAATTAAGTTGCCTTGCATCGGCTCGATTGCAGCAAGTACCGCATCGGCGTAGTTTGGCGCAGGCACAAAGTTGCGACGGATCGTTTTTGGTAGCGACTTGATAAGCGCACAAATTAATTCATGTCTAAATGCAGGAATATGCCAATCAAAGCCAGTTTCTTGCACTTGGTTTAACAGTGCTACCGGAATTTGTACCGCAACACCATCAACGGCTTGGCCTGGATCAAAATGATAAGCCAGTGGTAATAACAAGTTCTCTTGCTGCCATGTATCTGGGTAATCGAACTCGGTGACATGATCGGCACCATGCTGCATTAATTCTTCTCGAGACATATGCAAAAAGCGCTTATCTTTTTGTTTTTGTCCCTTCCACCACTTATTAAACGCAGCACGATTATTTACATCTTGCGGAATTTTCTTGTCGTAGAATTCAAATAAGGTTTGTTCATCAACCAAGATATCACGGCGGCGAGATTTATTTTCAAGAACCTGAATATCTTCAATTAACTCTTGGTTATAGTGTAAAAACCCTTCATTTTGACCCAGCTCTTGCTCTACCAACGCCGAGCGAATAAACAACTCGCGACTTACTTTTGGATCAATATTGCTATAAACACAGCGGCGCTTATTAACAATTAATAGGCCATACAGGGTTTGCTGTTCAAACGCGATAACTGCACCCGGCTTTTTCTCCCAATGCGGTTCGCTGTAGCTGCGCTTTACTAAATGCTGTGCAAAGCCTTCAACCCATTTTAGGTCTATGCGTGCGTTGATCCGCGCATAAAGTTTGCTGGTTTCAACAAGCTCAGCCGACATAATCCATTTTGGGCTCTTTTTAAATAATCCTGAGCCTGGAAAAATATGAAACTGGCTATTGCGTGCGCCTTTATAAATTTGTTTTTCATCTTTAAAACCAATATGACTTAGCATACCGCTTAATAAAGATTGATGGATTCGTTCGCTATCAGCAACATTGGTAGTGGCCTTCATGCCCATTTCATTACACACCGTTGATAGCTGATAAACAATATCTTGCCATTCGCGGATCCGCATATAGGCTAAAAAGTCTTTTTGGCATAACTTTCTAAATTGGCTATTGCTCAATTCAGATTGCTGCTCTTCAAGGTAATTCCATAAATTTAAAAAGGCGATAAAATCTGAATCTGGATCGTCAAAACGGCCGTGCTTTTCATCCGCTGCACCGCGTTTTTCTTGTGGTCGCTCTCGTGGATCTTGAATCGACAATGCCGCAACAATAATGATCACTTCACGCAGTGCACCTAAGCCATCGGCAGTCAGCACCATTTTCGCTAAACGTGGATCAACCGGTAAACGGCTTAAACTTCTGCCTGATTTAGTAAGCTCAGTCTTTTTATGACGTTTAGCTGGCTTAATGGCTTCGAGTTCTTCAAGTAGCGTTAAACCATCGTTGATATTTCGGCTATCTGGCGCTTGCACGAACGGGAACTGTTGCATGTCGCCAAGCCCTAAACCAAGCATTTGCAAAATAACAGAGGCTAAGTTGGTGCGTAAAATTTCAGGATCAGTAAACTCTGGACGCGAATAAAAGTCTTCTTCGCTATATAAACGAATACAAATACCCGCTTCAATACGACCACAGCGGCCTTTTCGCTGATTGGCACTAGCTTGTGAAATTGGCTCAATCGGTAATCGTTGTACCTTGGTACGATAGCTATAACGGCTGATACGCGCGGTACCTGGGTCGATAACATAGCGAATACCCGGCACCGTTAGTGATGTTTCAGCCACGTTGGTGGCTAAAATAATATGACGGCGGCTATGCGGCGCAAAAATTCGGTTCTGTTCAGCGTTTGATAAACGCGAATAAAGCGGTAAAACATCCGTGCCTTTGAGGTTTCGCTTTGATAACGCATCGGCGGTATCACGAATTTCTCGTTCACCGTTCATGAAAATTAGAATATCGCCGGGACCTTCATCACACAGCTCATCAACGGCATCAAAAATACCCTGTAATTGGTCACCATCCGCTTCCATCTCATCTTTATTGATTTCAGTAGTTGGTCTGTAACGAACCTCTACTGGGAAAGTACGACCTGATACTTCAATGATGGGTGCATCGTCAAAATGTTTAGAAAAGCGCTCAGGATCAATTGTTGCTGAGGTAATAATAACTTTTAAGTCAGGACGTTTTGGCAGTAAATTTTTTAAATAGCCTAAGATGAAATCGATATTCAGACTACGTTCGTGGGCTTCATCGATGATGATGGTATCGTACTGATTTAGGTATCTGTCTTGTTGAATTTCAGCCAGCAGAATACCGTCTGTCATCAACTTAATGTAGCTATTGTCAGAGACTTGGTCACTAAAGCGAATTTTAAAACCCACTTGTTGACCTAGCTCACATTGCATTTCTTCTGCAATACGATTCGCGACACTTCGAGCAGCGAGTCGACGAGGCTGCGTGTGGCCAATGTATCCATCAACACCGCGGCCAAGCTCTAAACACATTTTTGGGATCTGTGTCGTTTTACCAGAACCTGTTTCACCGGCAATGATCATCACTTGGTTATTGGCAATCGCCTGTTTAATATCATCTTTCTTTTGGCTAACAGGAAGTTGCTCTGGGTAGGTCACTTTAGGTAAGGCAGTCAAACGTTGCTCGCGCAATTGCTGCGAACGGCTAATATCTTCAGCTATTTTTTGCGCTATGCTCGCTTGCTTAGTTTCATCGTTGATTTTTTTGATGCCATGAAGGCGTTTTTTGAAGATGAATTGATCTTTGCGTAAACACGTTTTTAATTCGCCAAACAGCGGACCTAGGTTAACCACCCGATACCCTTATATTTCTTAACCAATAGACTGATATTGTATCAAATAATCTATCAGGTGGTCATGGCTTTATTTAATCCGTTCGGTTGGAATTGGCATTGCACACACATCGATAAAATTGGGGCTTTCAACAAACCACGCTTCTACTCGGTTTTTACGTGCTTCGATAAGGGCTTTAAATGCATTTGAGTCTGTTTTCATCACCCGAAATTCACTGTTATCAGTGTCTTTAATATCTGCTAATACTTGCATATCGGTGATGGGGTTAAATGCCTGACCTTCAGTGGCTGTACGCTGCAATAAATTAAAGTGTTCCATGCCTTCTAAAACACGACCAAACACGGTGATATTACGGTCTAAATAGCGCTGGCTATTGCCAATGGTTACATAAAATTCGGTACCACCCGAATTGATATCATTATCGCGGGCCATGGCAAAGACACCTGGGCAATGTACTTGCCATGTTTCTGTTTGGCTTTGGTTTTGTGCCACAGCAAAGCCATTTAAAAAGCCCGTTTTAGTGGCATAGCCATCAGGCCCTTTAAGCTCTGTAATCGCTAAAGGCGTCTTTGTGCGTAGATAAAACTCAGCAGGTAACCCTTTTTTGGCATTTTTAACGGGTTTACTTTCGCTAGCATCCCCGCCCTGCGCGACAAACCCTTCAACAAATCGATACACACTTAGGCCTTGATAAAACCCTTCTTTGGCAAGCTGTCGCATGTTATTTGCGTGAATGGGCGCTAATTCATCGTTTAGTTCGATATAAGCCGCACCCGTAGGTAAGGTTAATTTAATGACGTTTTCGGCACTGACTTCTCGCCACTCACTGCTACTTGCGGTCATAATGATTTCGCCAGCAGAACGTTTTTGACTAGTTTCTTTTGCATCAACATCAATTGGTGCAGCTAAGAAGGCACCAAGGCATAAGGTTAATAGACTTAATTTCATTGTTATTATCTTTTAAGTAATTGACAATTCAGCCTATTAACTTAAACCTAAATAAGCAAGTAAAAGCGATGTTTGATCACAAGCGTAGGTATTAATCCCAATCAAACTTATAAAGAATATCAACATTTTGATTCAAGCCACTGGTCACCTCAATATACAGTTGCGACAGCAGTTGATAGCGAACCGCCACTTCACTTAATGAATCAAAAATACCGACACTGTATTTAACTTGAATACCTGGAGTAACATAGCCAGATATTTCAACTTTAGTGTCATCGCCACTACCACTTGAACTTAAACTGACATCTGACAAACCAAAGCTTTCGCCAATCTTAGAAACCATTCCTTCACTACGGTTAACACCTTGGGCAAGCAATAATTGAGTGAGCATCGCATCGGTCGAGCTATCTCCTTCATCAAGAGGTTGCCCATTTAATAAATAAGCCAATGCTTGTGCTTGATCCATCGCAGGCTCTGAGAATACTTTTAACGAAGGTTGTTCAACATTACCTGTTAAGGTAATACCTGCAATCACACCATTCGAGGTGTTATCAGGGTTACGAATTGCCTTAATATTTAGGTAAGGCTTCTCAATTGAGCCGCTAAAACCAACTTGTCCAGTTCGGATTATCAAATCTTGGCCAAATGCGCGGTAGGTGCCTTGAACAAGGTTCAATTCACCCGTTGCTATCATCGGTGTAACTTGGTCCATGCTGATGTTGATGTCGCCTTCAACTTTCGACTGTAAGCCAAACGAGTCAACGCGCACATCATTTTCAACCAACACCTTTAAGTTAATAGCATAATCAAAAGGGACTTTTTCTGACTGTTGCTGCTCAATATCAACAATGACTTCATCATCGCTGACTTGCACAGCACCTTCCGGCAGCTCTTCAATGGCGATACGCCCCCATGGCACGACGACTTGGCCATCAAGATTAAACGCATTATCTTTCAACGACATAGTTAAATCTGGAGACACTTTAAAGGTAACATCTTGCTGAGCACGAACAAAAAACTCTTTACCATTTAACTTCACATCAACGTCTGGTAGTTCTTGCTGCCAATCAATCCCACCTGACAAATCGAGCGCGCCTCCTTCAGCATCTTTGAGCTCCCCCTTGAGCGTTGCACTTTGATTATTAAATGCAATGTTCACATAAGAGTTTTGCAGCGATACAGGCAAGGTTGCCCCTTCAAGATTGATTTTTTCGACATCAAAGTCACCATTGAGT
>NZ_JAKGBH010000075.1:0-14324 GCF_021532515.1 Pseudoalteromonas sp. PAST1
TTACTCTTTCTAGCTTTACTCTTTCTAGCTTTACTCTTTCTAGCTTTACTCTTTCTAGCTTTACTCTTTCTAGCTTTACTCTTTCTAGCTTTACTCTTTCTAGCTTTACTCTTTCTAGCTTTACTCTTTCTAGCTTTACTCTCGCTAACTTAATCTACCAACTCAAACTGCTCCCATTCGCTTTTAACCATTGCTCTGCTTTTTTATAGTCTGGATAAAACTGGCTCACACGTTGCCAAAACTTAGCGCTATGATTCATATGTAAAAGATGCGCAAGCTCATGGACAACTACATAATCAATCACCCAGGTTGGCGCACTTGCTAAATGCAAATTAAAAGTCAGCTCACGGCGTTTGTTACAACTGCCCCAGCGACGTTTATAATGTTGAATTTTAAGCTTTGTAGGCAACGTCTCAGACATTTGCAAGCAGTAATCATGCACTCGCATTTCGATATAGCTCTCAAGCTTTTCATGCATAAACTGCTCAAGCAAAGCGAGGTAGTTAGCCTCTTGATGTTTGACACGTGATGATATTAGTAAGGTAAGCTGAGGCCGCGCATCTTGTTGCCAAGTGTTTTTCGGGCCTGTGCCGAATACTATTGGGACGTTTTGCCCAAACAACTTAATAGTGGCGTTTACTAATGGCAATTGGCGACGCTCAGCTTGCATAGATTGCTTTGCTATTTGTTCAGCGACCCAATCTTGCTTAGTGTTTAGCCAGGCATCTATTTCAGTTTGTGGAACATAAAAAGGCGCATACACAGTGAGTTTCTGCTCAGCAACTTTAATTGCCACGGTTGTTCTGCGTTTACTGCGCTTTAGGGTGTAATCCAACAAAAGTAAGCCAATTCAATTAATAAAAAATGAGAGATTCCATTTTACCCTGCTAAATAGCTGCTAATCTATAAAGATGACTCACAAATAAGTTTTCATCCTTATGCCTGACAAACCATGTTGTAGTTATACCTCACCAACAGGTAACAAGTGCCAAGAAACAGATATGGGCTCTGGATTTTGCTTTTGGCATGATAGTAAATTTGATAAATCAGGGCTAGATCTAACCCAAAAATTAGAGCGCTATGCCAAAAAAGGAGGCTTACTAGAAGGGTTACAATTAAAGCGAGCAAATCTTTCTGGGCTTAACTTAATCAAACAGGATGATGAAGAGGGCTATAACCTTTCTTTCTGCAACTTCTATCGAGCAAATTTAACGGGCGCTCATTTATTTAATAATAAGATTGCTAATGCCTCACTAATGAAAGCTAACCTTCACAGTGCTAGTTTGCATTACTGTGACTTAAGAAATACCAACTTATTAGGTATCAAACTCAACGACAGCAGAATTGATAATATCGAGCTAGGCGACCAATTACTGCAAGAAACGGCGGCCATTAAAGCCCGCAAGAATAAGCACAACTCAGAAGCACGAGACTTATTCGAACAATCTGAAGAAATATACCGTAATTTAAGAAAAGCTTCTGAAAATCAAGGACTATTTGAGCTTGCCGGTAACTTTACTTATAAAGAATTGCGCATGCGTCATGCGCAATACCCTAAAGGTTCAAGTAAACAAATAACTTCAAGCTTTATCGATATGTTATGCGGCTATGGCGAAAAGCCTGAGAATGTCATTCGTTTTAGTTTGTCGCTTATTATTTGTTGTGCACTCTGTTATTTTTTATTTGGGGTGAATTATCAAGATACGCTAATAAGATTAGATTTTTCTAACTCTATTGAAGACAATTTATTTGCATTTCTAAATAGCATTTATTTTAGTGTTGTTACCTTTACGACTCTAGGTTACGGTGACATAACACCTATTGGTTTCTCTCGATTTATTGCAGCAGTTGAAGCATTTTGTGGGAGCTTTTCACTCGCTTTATTCGTTGTCGTATTCGTCAAACGCATGACGCGTTAACAGTATCTAGTGATAAAAAGTAATGGATAAAAAACATGAATTTAAAACTAAGCATTTATAGCTAATATAAAATAATTAAATTCATTAATTTCACATCTTTTACTCTTAATAAATTTTAAATTGTATTAGACTGAAAGCATATGCAGCCTTTAACTTATTCTATGCTAGCAGAATTTTTTCTTACTGATCAAAGTTCAGATTTATTAATAAACGGTACCTACGACCTGACTCTAGTCCTTTTGTCGATTACCACGGCCGTCTTTGCCGCTTATTTTTCTTTACACCTTATTGATCTTGCAAATAAAACTAACTTTAATTCTTACCGTCAACTCGCCAATGGTACTGGCGCACTGGTTTTATCTGGTGGTATTTGGAGTATGCACTTCATTGGCATGCTGGCATTTTCACTATGCACAACAATTAACTACGATCCGACTTTAACATTCTTTTCGTTTGTACCGGCATTTTTCGCATGTTTAACAGCATTTTCTTTTCTTCGGCGCAAGGGTAATACCCAGATCCCAAAAACGTTAAAGCTTCTAGTCAGTTCTGTATTATTAGGTGCAGGTATTGGCACCATGCATTATACAGGCATGGCTGCGATGCAAATGAGTCCATTGTTACGTTATGACCCTTGGTGGTTCGCTGCATCTATTGTTGTCGCTGTTGGCTTGTCATTCATAGGCTTATACACTCGCTTTCATTTGAGTGACCATTTTAAGCGTTTATCTAACTTTCAAAGTAGAATAATTTGCAGCATTATTCTCGGTTTTGCCGTTGCCGGTATGCATTACATGGGAATGGCTGCGACTCGCTTTGTTGCGACTTCGCCCCTCTTATCCGATAACGTTGATACATCACATATTGAACTTATTGCTATTTGCGTCGCGTTTGCCACCGTTTTATTAACTGCACTCGTAGGCATTATCAATGGAATGGTTCGCTATCGTATGCTGTTGGTGGAGAAATCTGCCGAAGAATCTCGTTTAGATGCTATTTTAAGTACAGCTATTGATGGCATTGTGACTATTAACATTAAAGGAAAAATTTTAAGCTTTAATAAATCTGCAGAAGCTATTTTTGGCTGGCAGCAACAGGAAGTTCTCGGACAAAACGTTAAAATTCTAATGAATGACGAAATTGCTGCACATCATGATGATTACTTATTAAATAGTGGCAATCATGAGCTTAAAAAAGTAATTGGCATCAACAGAGATGTTTGCGCAAAACATAAAGATGGCCATTTATTTCCTATTCGTCTTGGCCTTGGAGAAGTGAAACAACCAGGTGAAGAGACTCTATTCGTAGGGTTTATTACTGATTTAACTCAGCAACGCGCCCTGCAACAGAGTCTAGAAGAAAAGGAACTACAATATCGTACCTTAATGAATAATACACCTGGTGCTGTATTTCGTTGTTTACTTGATAAAAACTGGACGATGCTGTTTATTAGCCCACGAGTCTTTGAATTAACCGGTTACACAGCACAAGAGTTCACATCAAACGAAGTAGCATTTGCAGATATCATAAATTCCAAGGATGAGCAGCACATAGCAGATGCCCTAGACGACGCCATCTCAAATTCTAGCCAATACGCTGTTGAATATAGAATTAAACACCGTAATGGCCAAACAGTTTGGGTACTAGATCAAGGCACAGTTAACCATAACCCAGATTCCAACGACAAATGGATAGATGGCGTGCTAGTCGACATAACCTCACGTCATGAATATGAGGAGTCATTAAAGACAGCCAAGCAAGAAGCTGAAGCCGCTGCACAAGCCAAACAAGCATTTATGGCGAATATGAGTCATGAAATCCGCACACCAATGAACGCTATAATTGGCTTTAGTGATATTTTGATGGATAGCCCGCTTAGCAAAGAACAACAAAAGCATATAATTACTGTGAATAGTTCGGCCAGGTCATTATTGCATTTATTAAATGATGTACTCGACTCCGCAAAGCTAGAAAAAGGTAAATTAGATATCACGCTTGAACACTTTAATTTGCAGGCTCTACTAGATAATATCGTTTCAACCTTTTGGCTTGAAGCGAAACGAAAAAACTTACTTCTCGATTTAAAAATAGCCGAAAATGTTGCGCCAATATACATTGGAGATGATTCGCGTATTCGCCAAGTATTAAACAACCTAATTGGTAATGCGATTAAATTTACTGAAACAGGCTCTGTGACAATTAGTATCAGTAAAACGCAAAACAACCAGTTGTTTTTTGAAGTGCAAGATACAGGCATTGGTATCGCAAAACATAGACTAAAAGCAATTTTCCAGCCATTTGAGCAAGCTGATGGAACTATGACTCGCCGTTTTGGTGGCACAGGGTTAGGAACAACGATTAGTAAGCAACTGGTAGAGTTAATGGGTGGCAGCATTAGTGCTGTGAGCACAGAAAACAAAGGAAGTTGTTTCTTTTTCTCTTTACCTCTAAAAGAAGGTGATATTAATAAAGTTGATAAATTAAGTAATAATATCTTAAACCTGCCGCCTCTGAGAGTTCTAGTTGTTGACGATATAGAACAAAACCTCGAGTTACTGAATATTTTACTTTCTCAAGCTGGTCATGTTGTTACAAAAGCGAAGAATGGCTTAGAGGCTATCAGCGCCTTCGAAAAAAATAGCTTTGATGTAATTTTAATGGATATACACATGCCAGAGTGCGACGGGATTACAGCGTGTAAAGTGATTCGAGAAAAAGAGCAGCAACAACAACTTAAAAAAACCCCTATCATTGCCCTAACTGCCAGTGTTTTACAGCAAGACAAATTAACCGCAAAACAAGCCGGTATGAATGGCTTCGCTAATAAGCCCGTTGATATTCAGCAAGTTAACCATGAAATAGCAAAGGTTTTAGGGTTAGAAGTTAATACAATATCTCAACAACAGCCAGATAAATCTAAGCAGCATATCAACTATGCAAAAGGCCTGAAAATGTGGGGAAGTAGCGAAAAACTAAACTCAGAAATAGCAGCGTTTTTATCTGATCATTATGCCAATATGATTCGTTTAAAAGAGCTTAATACTGATAGTTCTGAGGTGAAAACAATTTTGCACACTTTAAAAGGCGTTGCCGGGAATTTAGCGCTAGGAAAACTGCTACATTTACTTTCTCAAGCAGAGAATGAACTAAGAGGGACTCGTTTTATTTCACTCATCCATGCATGTGAAGATGAATGGCATTTTTTACGCTCAAAAATAGCCGAAACAAAAACTCAAGAGGAACAAACATCAGTTACTATGATGCCTACGAGTGAGCTAAATAAAGCCTTAGACACACTGCTAGAGCACGCAAAACATGCCGAAATTGACGATGACTTTTTGGCTCAAGTGGCGTCGAACACCCAGCCTGCTTTTAAATCGCAAATAAATGAAATTTGTGAACATTTTGACAATTTTGATTTTAATGCTGCACAGGAAGCGATTGAGAAATTGCAACGTGAAATAACTGCAAGTGAGGAGAAATCATGAGCGAACTTATTGAGCGCGAAAGAATTCTTATCGTAGATGATGAACCCGCTAACCTTAAAGTAATGCGTGAAGTATTAGGCAATGACTACCGCTTATCATTTGCGAAATCAGGTGAACTTGCATTGCAACTTATTAAGAATGAGCCGCCAAGATTAATTCTATTAGATGTGATGATGCCAGATATGAATGGCTTTGAAGTCTGTGAAATACTGAAATCTACACCAGAAACCGCTCATATTCCGATTATTTTTGTGACAGCTTTATCACATGAACAAGACGAATCAGAAGGCTTTGCGCTAGGTGCGGTAGACTACATTACAAAACCCATCAGCCCTGCAATTGTCCGAGCACGAGTTAAAACTCATTTATCATTAGTGCAAGCACAGCAATTACAGCTCGCTCATATTGATTTGATAAACCGTTTAGGACGTGCAGCAGAATACAAAGACACAGATACTGGTGAACACATTGCGCGTATGAGCCGTTACAGTAAAATACTTGCACTTGCCTACGGAATGACTGAATTTCAAGCTGAGCAACTAAGACAAGCAGCACCGATGCATGATGTTGGTAAAATCGGTATTCCTGACGCCGTGCTTCTGAAGCCTGGGCGCTTGGATGAAAATGAATTCGAGCATATGAAGCAACATGCAACAATCGGGGCGAAAATTTTAGAAAACTCTAGTTCGCCTTTATTACAGCTAGCACACAAGCTGGCACTTGAGCACCATGAAAAATGGGATGGAAGCGGCTACCCTTATGGACTAAAAGGTGAAGAGATTAGTATTGAAGGCCGGATAGTGAGTATTGCCGACGTGTTCGACGCACTAACCTCAACAAGGCCATATAAAAAAGCATGGTCTGTTGACCAAGCTGTCGAACTTCTCAAATCTGAATCTGGTAAGCACTTTGATCCGCAGTTAGTCGACTTATTTATAGGTCAGCTGGATGCAATTATAGAAATAAAAAATACATTCACTCGATAAATAGAGCCTCCTATCTGGAGGCTCTTTTATTACTAAGGTAAAGACTTAAGATCTATTTTAGGAATGTCTGTAGGGCTTCTTTCAAACTCGCTGCCATAAGGAGTGGGAGCGGAAAAAAAGCCTGTATTTTTTAGGTAAAACCCTTTCTCTGTCGTACCGCCTTGATAGTCAAAACGCGCATTTTTTTTGGCTGAGGCATCGTAAGTAAATTTAGCTTGGGTCACTTCTTGCCATTCCCCTCGCTCAGGTTTAGCCCATTGGTTTGTATAAATTGCACGACGTTCAAATTGCCCTGCCCCAGGTATGAAGTTCTCTAAAAATGAATAGGTGCCTTGATGATATATACTCGTCTTTGGGCGCCTGAAACTTGCAATTAACTGCCATTTTTCAACCATAGGATCATAAAAGTATGCTGTGAAATCAGTACTTTCAGTTCCTTCAACTGGCCTAATGTGAGTTAGAAAACCATATCGCGTGTCAGCTTTCCAATCGTATCGCATATAGCTTTGTCCGCCAGAGCCTTCATTGCCAAATTTACCTACATGCACATTTTTACCATGCTTTAAGGTCTGTATTCGGTACTCAGGTGGAATTAATGAAGGATCATCTGTTGAAAATGGACTCCAAATAGAGAATAACACTCTGCGCTCACTATCAGAGTTTACTTGTATACCAAAATAGCCCCCATCAAAACCATTCGCCATGTAATACGAGCCTATTACATCGGCTCCTTTTGGCACTTCTATTTCACTATAAAACCACGGGTAATTCATCGTTTGAGAAGGCAACGAGTATTGCAGGTGAACCGAAGGGCCTCGACGTCCCCAGTAAAAGTCATCTTTGACATAACTAACTTTACCTAAAGCCACTTCGCCGCCGATTTTAATCTCACTTATGGCTGGTAAAAGCGTTTCTGCTTGCTCTAATCCCGTGATGGTTAACTTTTGATAACCTAATTCATCAAGGTTAAATGTACCAACAGGTACGCTCATTGGTTGATTATTTTTTACTGTTACAATTTTGCTTTGCCCAGCTATCGAAACTTCAATTGTTGCAGGTTTGTCTTTCACAAAGGTTTGCAAAGAAACGGCTAACTCACCTGTTTTAGATGTGTAAAAATAAGTGCTTAAACTGCCTTGTTCAGCAAACCAATGGGTCACACCACTCTTGTCTATCAGCTTATCTGACAGCTCAACATTATTATCAATCCAACTGTTTCCTGCCACTGGAATACTGAGCGTTGTTTCTATCTTCTTATTTTCTAACTGTAACTGCTGATTTCCACATGCGACCAAGGAGGTCAAAAAAAGCGATAAAACAGCCGTTTTTATTCTGTGATTGTTCATTTTCTTTCCCACAAAAAAGCACTATCCGTAATAACGAATAGTGCTCCTTAAAACAGTTTATGGATTTATACGAACAGAGAACTCTGCCGCAGATGCCCAAGCACCACCACCTTGCTCCTCAAGAGCAACAAATTTAACGTAACGCCCATTTGTCGCTGGAAGAATGGCTGATTTTACATCACCATTTGAAGCCCATTCACCTTGTGCAACAGGCTCACCAAATTCAGTTGCTGTTTCACTTACGTACACTTCATATTTAACTACAGTACCATTACCGCCACCTGGACGAGGCGTGTAGTCAAATTGAGCAACCTCATAAGACTGCCCTAAATCAATAACAACGTCGTGTGGGTAAGTAACTGAACTGTCACTCCATGAGGTGTGCCAGTGCGTGTCAATATCACCATCGAACGCAAGCTCAAGTTCATTTCCAGCCTCAGCAGCAGAACTTGATGTTGCAGAAACTGTGCTCATATCAATTGCTTGAGTTAAATTAACTCCCACATTTAATTCTCTTGCTGCCGCCCAAGGGTTACCACCGCGTTCTGCGAGTGCAACAAACTTAACAAAACGCCCTGTTACATCATTAAACGTCACCGTTTTAATATCGCCATTGTCAGCAAAGCTGCCACTTGATACAGGTTCGTCAGCAAAGGCCAGCTCGTCTTCGCTTACATATAACTCATACTGCACCACTGTACCATTACCGCCACCATCTCGTGGCGCATAATCAAAGCGATTGACAGCATAATTCTCACCTAAGTCAATGACCACCTCATGTGGATAAACAACGGATGTATCATCCCAATTGGTATGCCAATGCGTGTCATCTTGGCCATCAAAAGCAAGCGCTAACTCATTGCCTGGTTGTGCAGGAGATGTTGATGAGTAGCTAAATGTCGTATTATCTAAAAGCGTACTATTTACTTCGACCGCTTCAGTAGCAGGCTCTTCAACAGGTTCATCTTCATCACCTGTGCCTGAGCCATCAATAGGTTCATATACGTTGCCATCATCAATGCCTACTCGCAGTTCAGCAGCTGAAGCCCATGCACCACCACCACGCTCTTCTAAAGCGATAAATTTAACAAATCGACCTGTTACTGGGCCAAAAACTTCTAGCTTCAAGTTAGTGTTATCAGCCCAGTTACCTGAATGAACCTTTTCACCATAATCAACTGACGACTCTGAAACATAAATTTCAAAGCTAACAATCGTTCCGTTGCGTCCGCCGTCTTGGCGTGGCGTGTATTCAAAGCGATTTACATCAACTGTTTCGCCTAAATCGATAACAACTTCATGAGGATACTCTTGCATATCATCACCCCAAGAGGTGTGCCACATGGTTGAATCATCGCCATCAAAGGCATATTTTAAGTCATTACCCGGTTGTGCAGGTGTGTTGCCCGTGACTACAAAATTAGCACTATTTAGCATGCCATTTTCTTCGCCATCATGTGTAGCAGTTAAACTCAAACCCTCAACATCAGAGCGTGCAACAACAAGGATTGTATAAGGCGTCTCTTTACGTACATTTACAGCAACGATGCAAGTTTCATTGCTCGTGCCACCATAGCCGATACATTCTGCATTATCAGGGTTAGCAGCTTCTTTTGCAGTGACATAAATATCTGCATCACCAGCATTACCACTTAGTTCTACGGTTAGTTTATTTGCAGAATCTATAGCCATGACCTCATACAGACGCGTTTCTCCTTTACTCATTGCGTCAATTGTCATAGCTTCACCACTAATTAAAGGCTCTGATTCAGTATCAAAAAGTACTGTATCATCATTATTTGTAAGTCCAGCCGCTACAGTGCCTGTATAACTAGTAACTTTGCCAAGAATGTTTTCAAGTTGTAACTCAACGACAGCATCTGTCGCAATTGCGCTGAAACTTGCTTCACGCGCTGATAAATCTTGCCCGCTACTAACTACCTCACCATTGACGATAACCGTGTATTTGTACATAGGCGTAGATGTTGCCGGAATTGACCAACTAATACTTTGAGTATCAATAGAGTCAATCGTTGCTGCCAAAGGGCTATTTTGCGGTGAGAAAGAAGAATAAGGACGAGATAAAACATCTGCTGCTTCAATTTCATCAGGAGAAATACTGCCGCCAGAGCTCATACGATAGTATTCACTCGTTGATGTCGCATCATAGCTTTCATTGTATGCTGCAGTTGCTTCCTCTTGAATGACATTAAAATCTGCTTTAGTAAACCCAGCCCAAGAACCATCCAACTGACGTTTATGACCAGCGGTAAATAATGCAGTGCGGGTTTGATCGCCCGTCCCCAGCCAATCCTCTACAAACGAGCCTGTATTGCTATTAAAGTAGACATTTTCAACTGGGTAATCCATGGTGACTATATGTGTCCAAATACCCGTTTCTTTATCCATTGACCAATAGCCAAATTGCGTATGGCCATCTTTTTGCCAAACTTTAGCCACCAGCGTATACCAATGATCAGGCTGCCATCCAAGTTCAAAATTCCATGATTTTAACCCTGTACCTTCGCCACCAAAGTTCTCTACTTTAGTACCTGCACCTTGATATGGTGCAGTGATAAGTTCACCATTTGAAGGATCCCACAAAGAAAATATAAAATTACGGCCATCGGGATGATCTTGTATGCCAGCATAACCGCCCCCTTCCATACCTGCGTTCCAATTTAGAACCGAATAGTATGTATATGGTGTTAAACCTTTTGCCGGAATATACACATCTTGCATGATGATGTCCCCAGCCGCGTTATCATTAAAGCGCAACCATACTGAAGGGGCTCGATCAATCGATCCCGGGGTTGCAACAACTTGCTTTCCTGTAGATCCAACTGAGCCTTCAGGCTCTTCGGTCCCGCAACCGAACAGTGTTGCTGTTATTACCGCAATACTGAGCACAGATAATTTATTTGTGAAGCTCATAAATTTACTCACTTATATTTATTCTTTTTAAATTAGGCAATACAACTATTGCCGTGAATTTATCTACTGCTATTAAAACCTGACATTAACCCCAAAGGTAAATAGGCGCCCAGCGCTATCAAGTTTATGAACCTGATCAGAGCGAGAGATATAATGCCAGCCACGTTCATTGGTTAAGTTATTACCTGAAACATTTAAATTGATTGATTCAGTAATATCGTAACTAGCACTGAAGTCTAACTGGCCATAGTCTGCAACCCACTGCGGGCCGCCCCATGCATCTGCATTTGCAACATATTCATCGCGCCAGTTATAGGCAAAGCGTAATTGAAAGTCATCCGTCTCGTAGTACACGACTGCGTTATAAGAATGCTCGGACATTCCTTGATAAGGAAGGCCAAGGCTTCTAAAGTCGTATTCAGGATGATCTTGAGGAACCTGATCATACCCTGAGTCAACATAGGTGTAGTTAAGTTGCACCCCTAAATTATTAAATGGCGCTGGTAGTAATTCCGTAAAGGCATGCTGATAGGCAATCTCATAACCTTCAATGGTACCTCCACCGTCACCATTGATAGATGACTGTACTTTGAAGGTTTCTCCATTGATATCAATTGATCCATTTTCACCATTTATGACAAATGACTCGATATCTTTATAAAAATAAACAGCAGTGAGTGCACCATTCTCAGAAAAATACCACTCAAGAGCTAAATCTGCTTGATTAGCACGAAGCGGTTCGAGTCCAGGATTTGAGGCGTGATATTCCATTTTATTGAAGTTGATGTAACTCCAAGCCTTGAGTGATTGGATACTTGGGCGAGTAATTGCTTTTGAAGCTGTTGTTCTAAGTAATAAAGTATCTGTCAAATTTAGTTTTAGATTTAAACTTGGTAATACATCCGTATACGTATCCTCAAATTCCACAATATCCTGATAATCTTCAACTTTACCTTCGTAGCTTGGATTACCTTGTTTATCAGGAACAAATACAACTTTGTCTAAATTAAGTGAATAACCTTGGCTACCTACAGTTGTTTCAATAGCCCGAACACCTAAATTTAAAGCATAAGGAAAGCCAAAAACTTTGTCTTCTATATTCACGGATGCGTAAATTGCATTGGTTTGCTCATTTACTTCATATGAGTCTTTAGGGCGCGGAAGCGCTTTAATTAACTGATTAGCAGCTTCCGGACTAATAGATTCATAAAATGCGAATAACTCATCGTAGTCAAAACGAGGCCACGGATTAGGGTGCTGACCGGGTTCACCTTTAAAGAAGTTCTCAAAGTCACCATCAATTAACACACTTTCAGGGAGTCTAAATAGGTCAAAGCCGTTAATATTTTCAACTGATGAGTAATCTACGCTGAAGTGATCATAACGTTCAGAATCAAGTTGCGCTCCAGCATTACTAAATGCACTGGCATTTTCTGACGAATTAACATTTGTGGTCTTCGTTTGATCGCCAATATTTAAACCAAAATCGATTGATTTGATCCAATCAACATTTGGCATCCACTGTGCGTCAATACGAAGTTCATTTACGACATCTTTAACACCTGTTCCACTGTTATAACTGTAGTGGGCGCCAAAAGGAGAGTTCGCAGTTAAGTTAGGAGAAATTGATACATCAGGTAAAAGGTTATTACCTGATTTATCTAGCATAATTTCATCAACAAAACCACGTGCTACAATGTATCTATTGTGACCATCATTTTTATTTTCTGAACTCGAGTGCGCAACATCGAATGCAACACTAAAGTTATCAGCAACAAACCATTTTGCATTCACACCAACTTGATACGTTTCGGTAACTCGAGGCGACGATACATTAAGTATTTCAGCCATCGCTCCAGTACCAAATAAAGTCATTTTATTAACTAAACCCTCATCATTAAAACCAACATCTTTAACGCCAGGTATGCCTTCGGTCCAACTTTCATCATATGTAACAAACGAAATTTGCGACTCTGTTGCATCCGTTTTATATGATGAATAAATGCTATCAAAATTCATTTCAAAGTCAGAGTTCGGGATCCATTGTAATGCTAAACTTCCGCCAATACGCTCACGAGTATCTTCTTGGTTACCATAACGCATATAGCCCGGTATGATTGAGCCCCACTCGTTATCAACTAACGGATCAAATGCCCCATCACCATTCACATCTTGGCGAACCGTAATATCTGACTCCGTTGTTTCATTCCAAAAGCCTTCACCTTCATAACTGTCGATCCTTAAAGTTCGCTCAGAATAAACTGCAGTGAAAAGGGCACCAAATGTGTCGTCGAAAAACGTGTCGCTTAATAGAAATGAAGCTTGAGGTGTTACATCTTCGGTTCGATCTTCGTAAATACCTTTTATAGAACCTGATGCCGTGAAGCCATCAAAATCCATCGGTCTACGTGTTTTGATATTGATAACAGATCCAATTCCACCTTCTTGAGTGTGTGCAACGGGAGACTTATATACTTCAACGCCACCTAACAGCTCAGCTGCAATCAAGTCGTAATTAAAGTCACGGCTGCTATGCTCTGAAGCCATACGTCGGCCATTTATGGTTGTAATGTTATAGTCCCCACCTAAACCACGCACTGTGACATTTTGCCCTTCTCCGGCATTACGCGTAATCGTAATACCCGAAATGCGTTGTAATGCTTCGGCTACGTTTTGGTCAGGGAACTTACCGATATCTTCAGCAACAATTGCATCAACAACCTGTATTGAGTTTTGCTTAATAAATAAAGATTCTTTCAAACTGTTACGAATACCGCGAACTTCAATTACCTCAACAGCATCATCGTCAGTCTCTTTTAGTTGTGGGTCTTGCTCATTTGCCGCTAATGCGACTGCTGAGGAGGTCGAAAGTATCGAACCTATGAGCAAGCTTAGGTACTTCTTATTGTAATTTACCATTGCACTTCTCCGAATTAGTTATTCCATGAAAGAACATCTGTAGATGTATAACAATTAATTTACACCTTTCGAAAGAAAAAAATCAATAGAAAACACAATAAAACTTTCATTTTCTTTTAATTTAATGGTCGCATTTTTATCGCTAGATAAAAAACTAGTTAAAAATCAACACTCAATCAATATGGAACTAAAGGGAAAATATTTGGACTTAAATCGAAAGTCTTCGAAAAAGGAACTACGTAAGTAAGGTACCTCACTAGAAGCAGGATAAGCATAAAGTAACAAAATTGAATCTATTATCAGCTGAAGCAGCCATTTTTGACTGACAAGAGTTGGACTTTCAACTTCAACATGATTCTTTTTAATTTTTACAAATAAAACAACAAAGTGAATTTGAAATATTTTGAAAGGCTGATAATCTAATTTGAAATATTATGAAACAAATTAAGGTGAATCAATTTATGATTAACTTAATAAATAACCGTGTTAGTTTAATCAAACGAATGTTAATCGTCTGTCTTTGGTCTAACTTTGCCTTTGCAGCACTTAGCAATGATTGGGAAAATCCAAAAGTTGTCGGAATAAATAAATTACCCGCTAGGGCATAATGCCAGTCAGTTAAGAGCTGACTGGCATTTTCTTTTATAGGGATATTTATTAGGTTTCCTTCTTACCACCCTTGGATAATGCCTGTCTGGTAGCCTATCGGGTAAGATAAACAACCTAAGAGTT